>JANOXY010000143.1:0-18026 GCA_031418675.1 Pseudomonadota bacterium | reverse complement strand
CCCGCCGACAGTTAGGCGCAAAATCCCACTCGTAAAGTTTCATGATCGTTCTCCCCGAAAACCTTGGTGAAATGCCAGCGCCTATTGAACGAGCACCATAGTACGCCGCTGCGGTTACCCTTCGACTGGCAAATCAACCTTAAAGAGCGTTTTGCCGTTCAGGTCGTGCAAAGACATGGACAAGGTGCGGCTGTAGGCGTCGATACGGCCAATGCCAAAAAACTGAAAGCCTGCGCTGGGCGCACGATTGGGTGCCGTGCCAGCCGGCAGACTCATGAATTTCAGTTCGGGACCAAAGGTATCGTCGAGCGCATTGGGCCCGAAGGTGCCGGCATTGAGCGGGCACCGACAAATTCCCAGAAGGGTTTGAAGTCACTGAATCTGGCGCGCTCAGGCTGATAATAGGTGGCCGAGGCGTAATGGACGTCGGCCGTCACCCATACCACATTGCGTATGTCTTGACGCTTGATAAAACTGAGCAGGTCGGCCATTTCGAGTTCGCGACCGCTGGGCGCACCACCATCGCCGTTTGCCCAGGACTCGTAGGTGCCCGGCGTGACGTCGGGGTTCTGATCCGCAATCACCAGCGACAGCGGCATATCGCTTGCGATGACCTTCCAAGTGGCCGTCGAGGCCGCCAGCGCCTGCTTCAACCACGCCAGTTGGGTGTTACCTAGGAAGCTCGCGTCACCACCCATGGTGGTTTGGCGATTGGCGGTATTCGGGCCGCGATAGCTGCGCTCGTCCAGCATGAACACATCGAGCAGCGGCCCCATGCCAAAGGCGCGGTAGATCCGCTCCGGGTCGCTGGGCTCGAAGGCCATGGCGTTGTACTCAAACATCGCGCGCTTGCCATGGGCAGACAGTTGCGAGGTGCTGCGCAGCTGGTAACGTGCGTCCTGACCACCAATTTGCTGTTCGGGATACCAGTTGTTACGTGTTTCGTGATCGTCCCACTGCACCAGCATCGGCACCTCAGACAAAAAGCGCCGTTTGTTAAGGTCCAGCAGGTTGTAGGCAAAGTTGCCGCGAAATTCCGCGAGGGTCTCGGCAACCTTGCTCTTGGCCGGCGTGACCAGGTTTTTCCACAGCGAGCCGTCGTCCAGTTTCACTTCCGCCACGATCGGACCATCGGCGTAAATCTGATCCCCCGAGTGGATAAAAAAATCGGGTTCGAACTGGCGCATGGCTTCGTAAACACGATAACCACCCCAGGCTTCGTTAATACCCCAGACCTGACCCGCTTCATCCCCCGAAAAAGCAAACACCAGATCGCGTTGTAGATTGCCGGGGGTGCGAAAACGACCACGCACCGGTGCGCTGAAGATTTTTGGGTCTGCCAGGCTTTGGAACTGCACACGATAAAAATGGGTTTGACCCGCGGCGAGATCCCGCATCAGCACGCGCGCCGTGTAGTCGCTGTCTTCAAGTGCGGCGGGGCCGACGATACGACGTGCATCGCGCATGGACTCAGTCGTCGCGATGTCGACCAGCATGCGCGCATCACGATCGCAGCGACTCCAGATCACGGCGCGGTCATTGTTGACGTCCCCGCTCATGACGCCATAGGGGATCTGTGGACGCGCGGTCTCCGCTGTCACCACCGCCGGCGCCTGGCTGGCGGCAAGCACTTGTGGTATCCCTGCGCCTGCCATCAGGCTACTGGCACCGAGCAGACGCAGTGCACGGCGGCGGTCGGAGCGAAACGGTAAATCAGACATGGTGCAGGTCCTCGCTGGTCCTTATGGACGGTGTCACTTGCCATAATGACGCGCGCCTGTGACAACCGCCAATAGTTTCAGGCCGCTACGGGCTGGGTGCTTCGCGGGCGGTCGGTGCGTGGCAATGGTTTCGGCGTAAACTACAATCTCACCCTTGATCACGATCTTCTTCTGATCTTTGCTCGCCATCGTTTGCCTTGAGTCGTCGAATGTCGAAGCGTTGGTCGACCGATGTGGTGCTTTGTCCGATCGAAGGGGATGCAGAGTATTCTCCAGCCATGGTTTGAAATCGAAGTAGAGCCTAAGCGCAGTCGCGATCTTGCAAGTGCATGCGCAGCCATCGGAGTAGCGCTTTGACCACACCAGAAACCAGCAACAGCATCGAACGCGGCCAGTTTCCGTTCCCGCTGACGCGCACTAACGAAGAATCTCCCTTCCTGGTGTGGCTGCGCAATCACTCCATGTACATGGTGTCGCGTGGCTTGCTCGATTATTTTGACTTCGCCGCGATACTCATCCGTGGCATCGTTATCAATACCCTGAGCATCCTCCCTACGCTGCTGCTGAGTGCGCTCCTTGTCAGCCTCTTGTATGCCAACCTGCTCTATGACTGGCGCGACCAGTCAGTGCTCGAGTTTAGTGAAACCCGTCTGGCGCTGGATGCAGTCCATACCGCGCAACAGCGCATACGATCCCAGCCGGATAGTGCGGGGCAGAAGGCCGACGCAGGGGACAAACTCCGCGCACTACAACAAGCCGAGCACAGGCTGGCAGTGGCCAGACAGGCCGAACTCGCCCTCGATCGCGCGAAGGTCCCGCGGCATTTTTTTCTTAGCCAGAAAAGCGTGTTCGCCGATAGTGGATGGGTATGGTGGATGCAAAACCACCTGGGTTTGACCCCACCATTTCTCGTCACACCCTTGGCATTCGCGCTGGTACTGATTTGGATTGTGCTGTTTCCGATCATAGGCATATTGATCCGAATTGCGGGCTACAACCAGACCCTGGCAACCGGCAGCGACAGTTCGGTCAGGTCACGCGATCGGTATGAACGCACGTTTGGCGCCCTTCTCTTTGTTTCGCTCGCCATTGCGATCTTCGAAGCGCTGCCACTTGCGGTGCATTTTTTCCATCAGATCCGCAAAACATCATCTGCACACGGTTGGTCCTGGCAAGAATATCTGGTGGGAGTCACGGTCATCTGGTCGGCGCTCAGTGCCGCGCCGAAACTTCTGACTGTCCTCGGCGGTCTGCCACGCGCGCTGGCGATCGGATTGATCGCTGTGCTGGGCCTGCTGCTGCCCCTGTCGGTTGTCATCATGGTGACTGACTTTCTGGTTTACGAATCGGTACCGGCGAGCACTATTGTGGGTGTCATGGGACTATTCGTAACACCTCCCATAATCTATGCCGGGCTGGTTGTGGTGGCGATGGTCGTGGGCGCGGCCAAGAAGACGTTCGCGGCGCGCGAGTACCGATGGCTGGTGAGCTTGTTACTTGCCATGCTGGCAATGCCCGTGGTTTTGAGCGTGGGCTTGTTAGTTATCTGGCTGCTGGTTTATGAACTGTACCTCAGCCATCCGAGTGCCGTACCGGACATCCTGTTAGCGGTAGAGCGGACGCGCGGCGACAGCTTGAGCAACTACGGCGACTTGGCGGCTTACGTCGTGCTTGGAAGCGCGCTGCAGATCTGGCTGTATTGTCGTCTGGCGGTGGACATCAACCTGACCTCGCTCCATGGTCTATACCGCGATCGCCTGGCATCGGCGTTTTTGCTGGGTTTGAACAACCGCAACCAGGTCGCCATCGAGCAAGACATTCCACTGAACGATCTGTGCTGCTTCGCAAGCGGTTCAACAGCACCGTATCATCTGATCAACGCCACTCTCAATCTCGGTGGCAGCAAGGATCTGAGTTTGCGTGATCGTCGCAGTGATTTTTTTGTCTTCAGCAAAAACTACATTGGCGGCGCGCGCACCGGCTATTGCCGCAGCCTGAGCATGGAGCAGACCTTTCCGCAGCTAGGCCTGGCCAGTGCGATGGCGATCTCGGCAGCGGCAGCCGCGCCCAACATGGGCAGAAGTTCCTCACCACTGCTGGTGGCATTTTTGACGCTCATCAATGTTCGTCTCGGCATCTGGGTGCCGAACCCGGGTCTACTGGAAGAAGCTTTCTACAAGCGCCGCGTTAGGTCTGTACGGGGCTCGCGCCTTCAGGGTCGCGTGCCCGGCTTCACTTTCGACGAGGTCTTCCGTGACGAATTGCGCGCAATCGAAGAGCGTTGGGAGCAGCTCGGTGAAAAAAATGCCGGGCGATGCCTCGCAGGCTGTGATGGCCCAACGCCACGCCACCGGCTCGCGGGCATCGCGTTGTCCGGGGGTGGCATTCGTTCGGCTACCGTCAATCTTGGCATAACCCAAGTTCTGCACGCAGCAGGGCTCTTTGAGCACTTCGACTATATGTCCACGGTGTCCGGCGGCGGTTATCTCGGTTCAAGTATCAGCGCGATCATGCGTCACAAAGCGCAGCCGGTCAGCGCGCTATCGGGCACGGTGAGCGTCTCTACCGGGAACGGCGGCGAGACGGTGGTGACGGTCACCGCGGCTCAATCCGGCGCGGCCGTTAGCCATGTTTTTGCACGGCACGCTGCACTGGACGTGCGCAGCGGCGATGTTGTCAGGGCGGGCGCGCGTCTGTTGCGCCGCTCAGGGCCTTGCACGCGCAGCCAGATCGCCGGCGTTATCGCTATCGGGCGATCACCGGTGGGGGAGCAGCTCGTGCGCGTCACATCGCCACAATCGCAGGAGTCCCGCGAGTATCGTTACACACGCTATGACGTGCTCGCGGTCGCACACGGCGATACGGTTGCAGTCGGCGATTTACTGGTGAAAAAACGCGACTCGTTTGGTGATCGCTTCCGCTGGCGGGTGCGTCCCTCGGTACTGTTGCGCGAAATGACCATGCGCCTGGTTGAGACCTTTCCCTGGGTCAACCTGTCCGACGGCGGCCATATCGAGAACCTGGCGACGATTGAGTTGCTGCGTCGACGCTGCAAGCTGATCGTGATCGGGGATTGCGAGGCCGATGGCAGTGTTCATTTTGGTGGAATGGCAACGCTCATGCGTACCGCGCGACTCGATCTCGGTATCCAAATCGAGATCAACCTCGAACCGCTATACCTCGACACACAGGGCCACAATGGCGATCACTTTGCAATCGGACGGATTACCTATCCGGGGGACAGCGACTACGGTTACTTGCTCTATCTGAAGTCTTCGTACACCGGCGACGAAGACGACGTCATCCGTGAATATCGGATGCGCTGCCCGGATTTTCCGCACCAGTCCACGGCCGACCAGTTTTTTGATGAGGGACAGTTCGAAGCCTACCGATCCTTAGGTCAGCACATCGCAGAGCAGGCTGTTGCCGCACTCAATCTCAAGACCCACGGAACAGAGGGCAGGTTCGATGACTTTGTCAGCGCGCTGGCAGCGCGATGGGCAGCCGCCGACAAAACAACACGGACTGGCGCACCGCCAGCTACCTGAGCGGAGGCCACAAATGGCCACCCCTTCAGGCAAGGCTAACGGCCTATTTTTTCAGTGCCGGCGCACAATCACCCGTCGTCCTGCCATCGGTGCACCAGCTTACGGGCTCAGCCAGGTCGGCAGTTCGCAGGATCGGTGCGGCGGCATCACCGCGCTTGAGCTTGATGTTTTCCGCCCGTCGATAGCGCGCGACTTCTTCGTAGAGTGCCTTGCGCACGCGATTGAAGACGCCCAGCGGGCGATGCTCGGGCAGGGAATGCCAGGGATTAAATGACAAACCCTCACAGAATTGATTCTGTTCGGGATCGTCGAAACTCTGCGCCGGGATCTCGATGCGGGCCAGCGGCACAAAAGCGGCATCTTCTTCTGACCACTCAATGGTCGCGTCTTCGACCGGCATGTTCTTGTGCGGCTGTTGCACCTGCACCATAAAGGAATAACACGCCGGCCCCTTGGCCAATTGTTCGATCATCCGCTTGCGTAAAAAATTGTCGTCCGCGCGCGGTGTGGCCCACGAATTCATCATGCGCGCATCGGCGCTACAGGCCACGGGCTTGGCAGAAAACTTGATGTTGTGATCAGGACCGAGCTTATAGGCCGATGCACTCCAGAAGCGGGTGTTGAGCAAGGTATCAGGCGCGCGCTTTTTGGTGCCAGCGACGAGACGCAGTTCGCGCCAACGCCAACTGAACAGATTGGGGCTGAAGCCATTGAGGAAGTAGCCAAACTTATCGTCATTCGCCAGATAGCGGGTCAGCTCGACGTAGTCTTCGAGTCTGCGGATGAAATAATTGGGGTTGTTCATCATGATGAAATCCTGGGTCGGCTGATCCTTCAGCCCGTCGAGCAGCTTGTCGCCCGCAACCCCCATCAACTTGATCGCGAAGCCGCGAGCATCCCAATGCCGATCGGCTTGAATGGTCGAATCACCGCTGGAATAACGGATCCACGCCGCAAAGGTGCGGGGCTCGCGGAACACACCCCAGCGATATTTTCGGTCGAGGTGAGGGACAACAAAATTCGCTTTCAGGCAACCGTGACTCTTGCTGTGCACGTCGCGCTTGTAGTCCGGTCCCGTACCCGCCCCATCCGCGTCCTGTTCCGCGATGGCGGCGGCGCGGGTGTTGTTGATCATTGCTAACGCCGAGCCGATGGCACTGGCCATGGCCTTGTCTTCGTCCAGCCCGATGACTTCCCCCATGGGTGTTGATACTGCGTGGTCCTCGTTAAAAAGAAAGAGGGCGAGCAGACCCGCCACGATCACGATGGTAACGATAGTGCGTCGGCCCCAATTGTTCACTGGCATACCTCCGGCTCAGCTGTGGCCTTGATAGCGGAAGGGCTGGACGTTAAAGAGGCACACTTTGCACCGAGTTGCACGCGCAATGCGCCAATCCATGCACGCAAATCGGCCACCCCGTGGCCGTCGCCGTGGTTGGCAAAAAACGCATCGAATTCGCACGCTGCCTCGGCGCTCAACCCGTGCTCACGATCCGCCACGGTAGCCTGCACTTTGGCCAGCATGCCGGTAAGGACCTCGGCAAAACGCGCAGAAGTGGGGGCTTCATCGTCGTCGCGATGCACTTTCATATATTCGATGAGTTGAAAGCGCTGCTCCGGCGTCAAGGCCGGACCGACCACACCGTATTGGACCCCATCCCCCGCTTGCCAGGCTTTGTATCCGGCGCGGAATTCGTGACCGTCATTAAGATTCCCCGGTTGGGTGGTATCGAACCAGAATCCACCCTTAGACAGCGGCTCGGCAACCAATCCGACCCGCACGGGATCAAACTCCCGTCGGCCGATGAAGAATATTCGCTGACGCTCAAAGGCCGGCGATAACAACTGGTAGAGGTTGGGCACCGAGCCGTTATGCAAAAAGGGCGGTGTTGACCACATGCCAGACAAGGGCCGCGCTTTGTAGATGGGTTTAACCTGCGGCAGGTCGAGCATGCCAAAACCATTCAGGACCTGCTGTTGCTCGAAGCTCAGCTTCTTCTCTGCGTAGATCTTGTCGCGCATCAACATGCCGATGTAGTTCAAACCTTGCCCGACAGTGATGTATTTGAGGTTGATGGCGTCCAATGCGCTTTCTATATCGCGATCGTATTCGGCCTTGCGTGCCATGCAGTCGGCCTGCTTAGGGCCGGCCTTGGCGCAAACATCCGCGGTGCTCGTGATCCCGGCAAGATTGCTGCCCGGCACATAATCGCAAGCGAGTTTGCGCTCACGGCTCAGGGCATGTTCCTTGCGCAGCAAATTTTTCACGTCGTCGGTGGTTAAACCGGTGCGGGTCAGATCATAGGTATTACGCACGAAGTTGAGCGCCGAGGTCGGGTCGGTCCCGATATCGTAGATATTAAATTCCTTCATGTGCCAATGCGGTTGCTGGGCAGACTTGAGTGGCGCTTCGATGGCCTTGTTTCTGGGGCTGACCGCATGCGGCCCGTGGCATCCCTGGCAGGTATGCACAAACAGCATGCCGCCCGCAGTGGCTTTTTCCACGTCGATTTTGCCCAGCAGATCTTCCGGCCAGTGTGGCGGGCGCAGCTTCTGCAAGAGGCCCTCTATGGCATGCAGATTGTCGAGGCGGGTGCTGGTTGAGAAGCGCTGCTCGGCTGGCAGTGGTTCGCCAAAGCGGCCGCTCAGTTCATAAATCGCGCCCGTACCCAAGGTCTCGCCGAGGTTGCGTGCCATCGGTTGCGCGACGGACGCCGAATATTGCACCCAGTCGAACTTCCAGATATCCCATACCGGCGGATAACTGGAGGGCGCGTTGCCGGCATGAAAATTGGCCGGGTCGAGATGTTGGCCGAAGACCATGTTGGCGATCCGCGCGATGGCATCGGTGCGACCGAAGCCCTCTTCGATCGGCGCCAGCTTCAAGGTTTTTTCGTTGAGCCCGGCGCGCAGCAAGACGCCGATGGTGTTCCTTAGTTCTTCGCGCAATGCGTCCTGGCCGCCCTCGTAGTATTTATCGCCGAGCACCTTGTGGGCGAAACGATGGAACTTGAATGGATTGACGTAGGTGGCCACCAGCGAGCCCAACATGACCGGGCCGAAGTGCCCGACACTCATCGCCGTGAAAGCATGCAGCGCCTGCCCGCCATCAATACGGATGCCGACCGATTGGCCATCAGGCTGGGTGACCAACAAGCCCCCCGTATGGCAGGCGGCGCACGTGATGTCGAGCACCTCGTCGCGTATGCCGGGGTCGTAGTACCTGGAAAATCCAACCGGCAGGTGGTCGGGGTTCGCCAGCGTAACCCGGTCATCGACGATAAACCCATAGGCCGCCATAGCGTCGGGATCCGCGAAGCGACGCTTGCCCCACGGCCGTTCCAGATTGACGAACCACGAATAACGCATGTGGGTAATCGCCCAGCCGACGCCTTGGGCCGTGTAGTAATAGTCTTGGCGATGTTTTGATCCGAGGTCCGGGCCCCAGCCTTGATCCAGATAGACGATGCGATCGGCCGGCTCGTGTTTGGGGACCTGAGTGCTCGGATAAAACACCAGAAAAATGATCGTGAAGCTCGCCAGAAACACCACGACCACAAGCGTTCTGAACAGCAGCCGCAACAAAGCGCCGAGCGTAATGTTCTCAATCCAGCGCAAGCTGGCGCTCGCAATATTGAAAGGTAGGTAGATGATCCAGTGCAGCAGTGAGATCAGGCCATCGACGATGGCTGATATCCAGGCCGCCGTAGTCGGCAGCGGCGCACGGAAAAAGTCACGCAGGCCTCGGGCGATGCTCGTCGTTATGGACTTTGACGCCGCCCAGGTCCGATGCAATGCGGTCCCGATCGCGCTAAGAACCTTCACCATGGTCGAGTCCCCCTTGCAACGCCCTGGACCATCTTCCTGCGGGCGGCCACCAGCGTCTTGCTGCTGTCGCTTAGTCGATTGTTCTTGTGGTTATCATCCGGCGCTCCTTAGCTCAAATTGAATTGAGGCCGTCGCGCAGCGATATCTGGCGACCGAGTCAGGGGTCGCGCAGTGATGCGTGCCGTGGAAACACGCACGGCAGGACCCACGAGAGGCGGAGCCGATGTGGCGCGAGTATAGACCACCTACCCGTACTGTGCGCCGCAGACGTATTGTGCGCATTGCCTACGCAGGGAGCTCCTAACGGCGCGCGGCCTGCTGGCGCACGGATATCATAGGGGCTACGCTCGAAACTGAATTGAGACACAGAGACCAAACGCGCTATGGAAGTCTTTACGAAGTGGCTGACCGATCATGTGGCGCTGTTGTCGGCTGGCGCCGCGGTGGTGACCATCATCGGCCTGACCTATGCGGGACTGCGCCATGTGCTGTCGCCGGTGGTGCGGCGAACGACCTTGCCTGTCCTCAAACGCAAACCCGCTGGCAGCGTGACGGAAGCTGCACTTAGCGATACCAGCGATGCTCCGCCCGTTGCGCCTCACAAACCGACGCTGCACGACGATCACGTCTCGCTGGCGGTAGTGCGGTTCGAAACGCTGTCTCAGAACGAGGATGACAACATCCTGGCACAGGGCATCGCGCTCGAAGTCATCGCGCTTATCACGCCGGTGCCGGACATTCGTGTCTGTTCGCGCAATACCACGATGCAATGGGGCAGTGACGCGGCGGGCATGCGCGAAGCGGCTGAACAGTTCAATGCAAGTTTTGCCCTGTCCGGTCACCTGCAACGCGCACAGGATCGCATTCGCATCATTGCGCGCTTGAGTGACATACGTTTGGACAAAGAAGTATGGACCCAGTCTTACGATCGTAATATCGAAGACTTGTTTGCGGTTCAGAACGAAATCGCCCGCGCTATCGTCGGCGAGATACTCGGCCAGGTGCGGCTGTCGGAAACACTGCTGACGCGCAAGACGGCGGTGCAATACCTGGACGCATGGGGCTTGTTACACAAGGCCTACTATTTCTGGCTGACCAATTTTTCGCTGGAGAACGTTGACCACGCAATTGGTTATTTACGGCGCGCGGTGGCCCTGGCGCCGGACTATCCTGCCCCGCAAGCGGCGCTCGCGATGCTGCTTACCCAGCAGATCACCAACTGGATATGTGTCGACGATGACGCTGCAATCCGCGAAGCGAGCGAAATGATCGAGGGTGCCTATCGGATGGCGCCAAACGACATCGACGTACTCGAGAATGCCGGTGTGGTATGGCAGAACATCGGCCAGGGCAGCCGCGCGATCATGGCGTTACGCCACTGCGTCGATCTCGCACCCCTGAATCTCATCAGCCGCGGATACCTGGCGATGACACTCGCATTCACCCGTGGCGAAGACGGTGCCCGCGAAGCCAAACAACTGCTCGAAGAAAATTTCGCCATTGCGCCTAAACATCCCTCGGTGCCCTACTGGCACTGGTTCATCGCAATCGCTGAACAAGGTCTGGGCAACTACGCGTCATCGATCGAACGCTGCACCAAGAGTCTGCAGGGGCAACCCCATTGGGTCCACACCCATTACTTTCTCGCCAATGCCCACTGTGTGCTTGGTGACGTCTCTGCCGCGCGCCAGCATCTCGCCTGGGCTGTCGCCATCAATCCGGCCGTTACGCCGCGCCGTTACCTGGACAATCTGCAGCGGATCACCGGTAGTGACGCGCTGTCCGCACCATTTGTGCGTGGTCTGCTGGACGCCCGGTTGATTGAGCAGCAAGTCATCGACGCTCAATCGTAGCGGGTCACCTGGGCGGCGGCCGAGCGAACACGCCACCACTGGTCTGGCGGTCGGGGAGTGAAAACACCCGACAATGGGCACCAGTTGTTATTGCACCGCTGGCCGGATTTCTGCGCAGACGATGTCAACTATCTCTTGGTATTGAGCTGGGGTGTCGTAAGCTTGGGTATGCACGAGATGGGTAACCCCAGCGTCGCGATACGCCTGTGCCATCTCGACAGCTTCTTGCAAGTTAGCGAGTGACAAGGTTTTCATCGCCACCACTCGCAGCGGCGCGCGCCCTGCATCCGCTGCCCCTTGCTGGAAGTCTTTAACCAATGGTTTGAGTTCGGCTGGCAGAGTACCCACGGGCATCCACCCATCACCGCGCGCAATCGCGCGTGCCATCGCCACCTGGGGTGTGCCGCCAATATAAAACGGGGGGCGTTTTGGCTGTGGCTTGAGTGCAAGCGCCTGGCCATGGCATTGCACTTCTTCTTCAGTAAAGGCCTTGTGCAGAAGGTCGAGCATAGCGTCGGTCAAGACGCCGCGGCGACGCTTGTCGACCCCAAGGGCTTTAAACTCTTCGCTCAGATAACCCGCACCCAGTCCAAAAAGCATACGGTTATTGGACAAAACCTGGATGCTCTGCAACCACTTCGCGGTGGGTAGGGGCGGCCGGTAGGGCGCGACGATCACACCTGATCCAAATTCGATACGAGAGGTCACGGCGCCGAGAAACGCCATCACGGCAAACGGGTCGACGATATTACCCATCTCCTGGGGAATTCCGAACGGGTTATCCCAGCCGGCTGTAGGCAGACCGATGTGATCGTTAACCCATATCGAATCGAGGGACGATTGGTCGGCGATGCGCGCGCAAGCGAGCAGGTTCTCGCGCGTTGCATAGGGCCCCCAGTTGCGATAGTTCATGCCAATTTTCATGGTGGCCACATCGATTGCTTGTTCAGATACAAGCTGAAGCGGATGCCTGTGCATCCGCATCGCGCCTGACCGACCCCTCCTTTGGCGTCGCAAAACCAGGCGCGATGTCCCGCACTAGATCATGAGTTCATGCAAAAGAAGTTAAGCTTGTTGCCATCAAGATCGCGGAAATAAGCGAGATAAAACGCGCCATCAGCGCGCGGGCCAGGTTTGCCCTCGTCCGTTGCGCCAAGCGCGATGGCCTTGGCATAGAGCTTGTCGACCGCTGCTGGATTTGCCGCTCCGAGAGAGACCATGGTGCCGTTGCCCACCGTAGCGGCTTTTTCGTCTATTGGCTTGATCACACCCAACATGGGTTGGCCTGCGCCCGTTGCCCACATGATGAGGCGCGGGTTTTCCATGCCACGACCGGCGCCGATTTCGCCCAACAGTGCGTCGTAGAATTTGCCAGCACGTTCCATGTCGTTCGTTCCGAGTGTTACATACGCGATCATTATTTTGATATCCAAAAAAGAGGAAGTGTGAGGAATAGTCTGAATACCTCAGCGATAAAACTATCGACTGTGAAGTATTGGAATTTGATCATATAGAGCGCGCTGGCCTGTGGGAAGTATTATTGCGATCCATGGTCTGGCAGGTATTGTTTACCACGCGTTGGGCCACGCTGCGTCCGCGCTCGCAGTGCCCGCCCGGCACCTTGAGCGCGCGCCTGGATCTGCTGGTGTGTCATGAGCTCACAAAGCGGGGCGAAGATTTCTTGCAAGTACTCGCGGCCATGTTGCAATGGAGCGCGCGACACTATCCGCACAGCGCCGTGCCGCGCGCGATGCGTCAGCGATTGGAGAAAGATTTTATCGGTTTGGTGGAGTCTTTCCGTTTGCAAGCGCGGCGCTGAAACATAAACGTGCGTTAAGCGTCGCAAAGACAAGCGCCCAACTATGTACCGGCCGTTCAAAGAATATATCACCGCCCAATTCCAATCCTGGTGTGATGGGTGCGTCCCTTCTTTTCGAGCGCTCAAGTCTCTGGCTGGAGGTGGTGGAGTTACGCGAAGAAATCGCGATAAGAACGGGCCATCCCTCTTCCTGATTCTCCAGCACGTGACGGATCGGGACCTGGTATCACTCATCGGGGGCAGGGCTGGCGGTGCGTGGCTCTCCGATTGGGATACTGCGGAAACTGGTTACTACAGCAAACTCGACCCGGCTGGGCGAAGCCGCTTTGTGGAAAAACTCCGTCACGCACCCGGACAATTAATCAAAGAAGCAAACGAAGGAACGTTCAGCGCCGGTCATCTTGACTCCGAGATCGTCATGCACGAACTCGAAGTCGGAGACGGTGGTGTTCCCTACGAAAAGATTGCGGGCCTGAATCTCAACATCCCTGCGTTGCGGGCGAGCATCGAATCGTTCCTCGGTAGCGCAATGACGCAGTCCCTGGCGGACGGCGATGTGCCACCCATGTGTGCGCCAAATCCTGGTCTGTGACTGCACGTTCCCTATGCGGCCCAGGCAAGATTGTTACCCTGGGAATGCTGGTTTGCGCATGTTGGGTGCCGCCGTCCAAGCGAAAGCGAATTAACGGAATTGTGTGGGCCGACGGTGAATGAACTCACGCGCCAGGTGAAACTTCTCACCGCAGTCATGTTGATTATGGAAGAGGCTAAGGGGCCTACGTTGAGCAGCGAATGACAGCACAAAATAATGTGTGCTGTCCGGTCTACGCATAAAGAAAAAAACCTGCGCGTCCCTCAGGCACAGCGGCCAACCATCAAATGCCCTGGTATGGCCACAGACAAAACCCGCTATGGGTGCTCCAGCGGCTTTGCCAGCAGCAGCTGAGCTGACTCACAGTCCCTGCACGAAGGCAGCGATGTCTGCGACGGCCTGGCCATCGAGTGTTGATGGATAAAGCTTGGGCATCTTGGCCGACGGCTCGGTGATCCATTTTATCGTCGCTGCGTAGTCACGCCGCGCCTTCAGGCCTTGCAGCTTCGGGCCCACCGCACCCTCACCGTTCCCACCGTGACAGGCGGAGCAGTTCTTGGCATACAGTTCGCGGCCGCGGCCACCATCGGCGGCGCTTTGCGCGATGGTCACAGGATCACGGTCGCGGGCGGCGGACGGTGGCGCAGCAACCGGTGCGGCGCCATCACCAAGCGCATAAACGATCAAGGTCGGCTTACCGTTTTCGCCAAAAGACAGACGCGATGAGACGTTACCCGAAGCAACGGCGACATATTGGCGACCTCCCAGCGCGTAGGTGATCACACCACCGGCGAGCGCGCCACCGGTCGGGCGCTTGAGCAGCACGCTGCCATTGCCAGCGTCGAGGGCGAGCAGATTGCCATTCATGTCGCCGGTCAGTACCAGGCCACCAGCGGTTGGCGTGATGCCGGCGGCTATCGGACCGTCGGCGTGATAGCGCCAGCGCACCGCGCCATCGTCGGGATTGAGTGCCATGACCCAGCCGCTGCGGCTATCCTCGAAGGTGTAGCTGCCACCAAACAGGTAGTTGCCCGGCTCGTACTTGACGGTGTCCGACTTGAAGATCGAACACCAATCAACCGAACCGACCACCACTTGTTTGTGTTTGTGATCGTAGGCTGGCCCGTTCCATTCCACACCGCCCAGTGCACCGGGACAACTACGCACACCCTTGGCGTCGGGTACACGATCGGGTTTTGCGATGGTGGTGACGGCGGTTTTATAAATGCGTGCGTGGGTTTCACGATTGACGCCGTAGACATGGCCATCCTTGCTACCGATAGCAACCATCGCGTCGCCCTTGCTATTCCAATACAGCAGGGGCGCGGCGGCGACGTCGAGATCGAGGCCGTCGCTGGGTGTCATCTGGTGCCACCATTTGAGCGCGCCGCTGCGCGCGTCCAGTACCACCGCGCTGTTGGTGAAGAGATTTGCACCCGGCCGGTGGCCCGGCATGAAATCCGGCGCGGGATTGCCAACCGGCACAAAAACTTCGCCGCTGGCCATGTCGAGCGTATAGGTGCTCCAGCTGCCGCCGCCGCCATAGCGCGCGCTCTTGCGATCGGTCCAGGTCTCGGCGCCAACTTCCTTGCCACGCGGAATGGTGTAGAAGCGCCACAGCTCGTGCCCGCTGTTCTGATCAAACGCCATGATGCGACCGCGTATGCCCCAGTCGCTGCCGGCGGCGCCCGTGATCAGGGTGCCCTCCCATATGGTGGGAACGGAACTGAAAAATTCGCCCTGCTGGGGATCACCCACCTGCTGCTTCCAGATGAGCTTGCCGGTAGCGGCGTCGAGCGCGATCAGACGCGCATCGGGTGTACCACGGAACAACTTGCCATTGGCATAGGCCACACCGCGGTTATTGGGGGCAACGTCCTGCTGCTCGGCGCGGTAGACGTGGCGCCAGCGCTCAGCACAGGTGCGTGCATCGATCGCGAGCGTGTCATGGCCGGTGGTGAAATAGAGCACACCTTCAATTTCGATCATGCCCGGTTGAAAGGTACCAGAGTCGTCGACCTTGAACCGGCACACCTCGCTCAACTGTGCGACGTTACTGGTCGTAATCTGGTCGAGGGTGGAAAAGCGCTGGCCATTGGCCGTGTTGTTGTAGTTTGGCCAGTCGGTATCGGCGGGCGCTGCCGCACTCGCTGCACCCATGTTGAGCCACATCGCCGCCAAGGCCAGCGCAAAACGCCCGGCACCCAATTTGTATTGCATGCATCCCCCCAGGTTCAAAACTATTGTCGTTAGCGCAAGCTAACACAATCGCGATGGAGCGCCATTGCGCAAGCGCGTTATCGCGGCCATACGCCAATAGCCGCAGCCCTTGGTACTGGTGACGTGGCGCAATAAACGCCCGGCGAAAGTTCGGCGCTCTGCTCCTCGACATAAACCAGCCCGCATTTTTTGGCTTTGTCGAACAGATTTTTTTTTCGTCGTCTGACAACAGCTTGTTCATCTACCCTGTGGTTGATGTCGATTGCGCTCAAGGCTTGGCCCGGCGCTGCATGCGGGGTGGCCACAGTCGCGCAATGCGCTCGCGCGGTGGCGGTCGTTCGCAGTAGCGGGAGTTGCGGTGGCTTAAACGGGCGGGATGACCGTCAGTCTCACGAGTTCATCGATCTGCTCGGCGCTGTAACCAAGTTCAGCGAGCAAAACGCGGTTGTGCTCACCGAGCCGCGGTGCCAGCGGTTGTCGATCAAATCGCACACCGTCAAAACGCGCCGCCGGCCGCGGTTGCCGCACCCGCCCAAGCCCGGGATGTTCGTATTCGCGGATCAAATCATTGGCCAGCACTTGTTCGTGTTTGAGCGTCTCGGCGCGACTTAATATCGGTGCGCAGGGCACACCGTGGCGATCGAGTGCCACCAGCCATTCGGCGCTGGTGCGCGTGGCGAGCACGGTCGCAGTCGCGGCGATGCGCTCACGGGCATGGATAAAACGCGCGGCCGTGGTCTTGAAACGCGGATCGTCTATCCAGATTGTTTGTTCGAGCACCGTACACATGCCACGCCATTCGGCATCGGACATCGCGCCTGCGGTGATATAACCGTCCAGGGTTTTATAAACGAGGTCCTGCGCGACCTGCCCCACTCGCACATCGTGTTTGTCGTCGACCAAGGTGAAATTGATCATGCCTTCCGGCCACAGGTAGGCAATGGTGGCGTCCAGCATGGCCAGTTCCACATGTTGCCCGCGACCATGGCGCGTGCGCCCTAACAGGGCCGCCGTGATCGCCTGGGCGGCGGTGAGTGCAGTGGTCTTGTCCGGGATCACCGTGCGCACCATGCGCGGGCGGCCCGTGTCGCTGTCGGCCTGGATATCGGTCAAGCCCGAGAGTGCCTGGATGACGGGGTCATAAACCCGTTTGCCTGCATAGGGGCCCACATCGCCGAAGCCGCTAATGGAGACATAGATGATGTCGGGTTTGAGTGCGCGCACCGCGTCGACGCCTAAGCCCAGTTGCGCGGCGGCACCGGGGCGAAAGTTCTGCACGAACACATCCGCTGTGCGCACCAGGCGGTGCACCACTTCAATACCCGCTGGGCTGTGCAGATCGAGCGCCATGCCACGCTTGCCGCGGTTTATATTCAGAAATCCCGATGTCATGCCATTGCGCCCCACCCCCATCATGCGGGTGATGTCGCCGTCCAGCGGCTCGATCTTGATCACGTCTGCGCCCTGATCAGCCAGTAGCATGGTCGCCGCAGGGCCGGACAGCACACGGCTCAGATCGATAATGCGATAGCCCGCCAGTGGCCCTTCTTGCGCGACGTTGGGTGCTTGTTCCATGGTTTTAATCCTTCACTGCGGCGAGCACACGCGCGATCGCCGCGCCGCGAAAGCCTTGTTTAGTGGCGGCAAAAGCCGTGGCGTCTAAGGCCGCCAGCTCACGCGCTTTGGCCATCGCCGCAAGACGCAGGTCATCACCCGTGACCACTTCATCGAGAAAGCCGACATCGACCGCTTGCGAGGGCGCGTACAGACGCGCCAGGAGCGTGGCCTGCGTTAAATGGCGACGCGACAAGCGTGCCTGCGCCAGCTCAACCCCGAAGGCTGGCAAGGACAGACCTATCGTCGTTTCATTCAGACCTATTTTGAATTCACCCGCAATACCAAAACGATAATCGCTCGCCAGCAGCAACAACGCGCCGAGTGCTACGGCATGGCCGGTCGCGGCCGTAACCAGCGGTTGTGGATGACCGTAAAGCCGCATCAAGGTCCGCATGCCAAGATTCAGCAGGCGGGCAAGTTCACCCGGGTCGCCACCATTGATGACTTTCAGATCAAAGCCGCCGCTCAGGACACCCGCACGCCCCAGCAACAGCACGGCACGCGCATCGGCCTGCGCACGGTTTAGGGCCGCGTTGATGGCATCGAGCATGGCAAAACCACAGGCATTGGCCTTGCCGTCATCAAGTGTGATGACGGCGACCTCACCGTCCTGTTCGTAGCGCAGCTTATCGTTCATGGGGAGCTCCCGAGACAAGGGGGTTGGGTTTCAGAATGGGCAGGCTACCGACCTACGGCTGCCGTCGTCACGCGCAGCACCGCGATCAAACTCAAGAAGGGGGCTAGCGCTCATTCTGTCTCGCTCAGCCCCTGAACACCAAGCGCAGCAGTCCGCTAGTTGCGCCCAGCCGAATTGACCAGCGGCGTGCG
>JANOXY010000142.1:0-1639 GCA_031418675.1 Pseudomonadota bacterium | reverse complement strand
GTCGGGCGCTCTCCAGGATCAGACCTTGCCAGGGAACGAGAGCCGAGGGGCCGGGAAAGAGGCGGTTTCTGCTCGTGCGGTGATGCTGCCCGAAGCGCTTCTGCCGGCCGCGCGCGAGGTCACGGCCGAACCGACGACCATAGCAAACGCCGCAGCGCGCATCGACAGCAGGGATGGAGTACGGGCCGATGCAGAGCCCGCTGAAACCTCTTTGGACGCGCCGGAGCGTGGTCGCTCGAACAGCGCGCCTGACACGCCGTTGGCCGCCCGTCAGCCGCCGTCGAGCATGGCGCCGGCGCCTCTACTCCCGCCGGCAGTGCCTCCGCCGGCGGCGCCAGCTCAGACACCGCTCGACAATCTGCCGCAGTTGTCTGGCACGCCGCGGAGTAGTCGTACGGCTCAGGCCCACGGCGATGCCGCGGCCAAGACTGCAGACCGCGTTCCGGTTGGTCGCGCCGAGAAAGCCGCGGCATCCGTTGCCGCCACGACCGATGCCGCCGCGGGCACTGCCAAACAGAACTCGGCCGACGACGTCGCCGCGGCGCTCGTCGATTTGCGCCTGCTGTATCGCACCCATGACGCGGCCTTGCTGGATCGTTTGCGCGATTTCGTTGTGCGCTTCCCGGACTATCCCCTGCAGCGCACAGATCCAGAACTGTCCGCGCTGCTGCAGCGCCAGGGAAGTGCTGATTAAGCGGCGCTGCTTGTGTGCTGGCCCCCTTCGGATTGGCCAGATGCGCCAGCATTTTTCCTGCGTGGAATGCCCGCCCGTGGATCGGGATCATGCGCGGAGGCGAACGCGCTTCGACCCGAACAGGACGCAGGAGCGACATGTTCAGAGGATCCTCGGGGCGCGCCGGGCCGATGCCCCTTCACGTGCTGGCCAGTGTTGAATGCGATCCGCGTTGCTCAGTCTGCGTTGAATGGAAAGCTGGTTAGACAAAACTCAATGTATGCACCAGTATTGGCCCTCGATTTCGCGATAACAGCAAGCAGCGATCTGGCGTAGCGGAACATGCCACGACAGGGCGAGGCCTATGCACAGTGTTGCTGCGAGGTGGGCTGCGGCCTGTCTCGTGGACTGGGCGCTTGGCACTGGCCCTTGCCGGAGTGCGAAGTGAGTCTTCGGCATTCTGTCGTTGGTCCTGGCCGAAATGCTGGAAACCTCAGAGTTGACGGTGTGCCTCGCCCATGAACGATCTGCTCAAGCGCTACGACATCCTCTATACGGTTGTCTTCTTCCTGTTGATGATCCTGGCCGAGCGCTTTGAGTCGTTCACACTGCTCGAAGACGAAACGCTCGGCTATCGCCACATTGCGCGATGGCAGATGGCAGACCCGGCGGCGGTCAGTTTCCCCCAGGACAAGATTCTGTTCGTCAACACTGACGACAAGTTCTACGAAGACTACGGCGGCTATCCGTTGCGCCGCGGGGATTACGGACAGCTGGCCAAGAACCTGAAGGACCTTGGTGCCAAGGTCGTCGCGATCGACGCGCTGCTCGACTACAAGAGCTCGTATCAAGACGACCCGAAAGCCGAGGCGCTGTTCCGGGCGGCGGGCAACGTGTTGCTGGTCTCCAAGGTCAATGTCGATACCGACGGCCGGCGTTTCCTGTCGATGAGCTACCCAATCAACA
>JANOXY010000141.1:0-3085 GCA_031418675.1 Pseudomonadota bacterium | reverse complement strand
CAAAGTCAATCAACATTAGTGTGGTAATTCTCAACTTCTTCTTGCTGGCTCTTGCCTCGGTTAGCGTTTCTGAGGCGGATCCGATCGTAATTCCACAGAATCCAACGCTGACAATAAACGTTCCGGGAGTGGCCGACATTCTGACTTACAACAATGGGGGCACGATACTACGTTGCTGCGGAACTAAGGTATGCGTCCAATGTGAACCGTTGGACTTCGATCCTAAAAAGAACAATGGAAAGCTCCCTGTGTTGAAGGAGGGTCAGATACTTCGTCTATCTCATATTAGCGACAAACCGGAGAAGGCGTTGTATCTCTGCCCTGACGTTAACAATGACACGCTGCATCAATGTCGCGAAATCAACATCGACAAGCAGAAGGTGCATCCCCAATAAGAAGTTTTTACAACTCAACTTTCAATTGCGGCTATACGAACATGAGAGTCGGGTAGCCGCTCCAGGAGGAGCCAGTGCGCGTGATTCGATGCATAAAATCGGCCGGTTTGATTGTCTGCATTTTGGCCACACTTACGGTTTCTGGTTGTGCAACTGTTTCAGTAAACCAGTTGGTCGGCGACACACCGGACAAGCGGGACGAGGCATATCGAGCGAACGGCGGAGGGCTGCGATTTTACAGGGGTGAACCTTATCTTGCAGTCTCCACAGGCGGGGATGAGATCGCTGTCAAGGTGATCTACCTTCCAGACAAGACGAAAGAGTATGTCGCCAAGAACATCACCGGGATAGGATCAGCAAGCCTGACAGCCAAGCTCGATGGTGGTCTTATCCTTACGGAGTTCGGTGCAGTGTCGGATTCCAAGGCAGCGGAGGTCCTGGCAGCCGTGGCGGGTGCGGTGACAGCTGACCAAGCCCAAATCCAGAAAGATGGGGGCGGGAGAGGTGAAATTGTTACGATCCTACTCTATAAAATATGCTACACCTCGAGTGGGATGATTTCCGGAATAAAGCCTTTGGATCCGACAAGCTTAAAACCGCCTTGTTAAGACAAGGCGCCCCATTCCTGATGGGAAATATCTTGGGCTCTTGATGGGAAATATCTTGGGCTGGAAGCGTTTTAGTACTCGGATTGCCGCGGCCCAGCTTGGCTGATCAAGGCTTGGCCCGGCAATTCAGCCGGTCTAATGCATCCTCCTGGGGGCACAATGCGAATGAAGGTGCTCCCCCCGCTCTATTGTCCTTAGTCATACAACCGAATCATCTGTAGCCGGTCACCTTTTCTCCCATGGAATAGCGGATTCAATGCAGATTTTCTCCTAATGTAAGGTCGAGACTAGATCGAGCTACGTGCGGTACGTTCGACTGACTGAAAGGCGGTTGATTGCTATCGCTGCGATTCATTCTGAAGCTTCAATCAGTTCCGCTACCACCCGCTTTGCGTAGCCAGCGGTCGAAAGGTCCGCGATTGCCATCGCACCACCTTTCCCTTGCAACACACAGCCGGACGTCACAGCCGCCGTTTTCAGGGCTCAGCAGTTAGCTGGACCCGCCTTAAGATTTGCAACTTTCGCGCTGATGCCTTCGGGATATTGCATCGGCTGACGACGTCACCGGCCAGATCACTCCAGACTGGCACTACCCGCATATGACCTTCGACATATGGTCCGGCTATCCTCCCTTGCCCAGACTTCGCATCAAGGTGTCGCGGGTTTCCTGGAGATACTTCGGAGTTCCCTGGTAACGCTCAGAGAACCGGTTGCCCAGGCCGCATTCACCTCTACGCAGTGGAGGGCGACGATGAGATCCGACAGACTGGCCAAGGCTCCGATCTTCCCCGTGAACAGCACGGAGAGTTCATCTACGATCGACAGGGCCGCGCTCGAAAGGGACACCATTGCGGAGCCGGACGCCGCCCTCCGGGTGAACCAATCGCTACCGATCCGGATACAGACTTTCGGTCGCTTTAACATCTCTCTGGCCGGCAGTCCGGTCTACTCCAACGGAAAGGCGCAACAGCGGCCGCTGGCCCTGCTGAAAGCCCTGGCCGCGAAAGGCGGACGCGATGTCTCGTGCACCCTGCTCTGGGAATGCCTGTGGCCGGATTCGGATGGCGATCTCGGGTCCAGGAATCTGACCATCACCTTGCATCGGTTGCGGCACTTGTTGGGAGACACGGCAGCGGTACTTTGCCATGACGGGAAGCTCTCACTGAACGAATGCTTGTGCTGGCTTGACGTCTGGCACTTCGAGCGGATGGTCAATGACGGACTGCACCTGCCCGTCCCGGCCCGAAGCCAGAACTGGGAAACGTCGCTGCGTGCCGCGCTGCATCTTTATGCCGGCCATTTTCTGGCGCTCGAGGCGGAAGAGTCGTGGATGCTGGAACCGCGTGCACGCTGGAAAATCAAGTTCGAGCGCGCAGTCACGGCCATGGCGGCATATCTGGAGACCGAAGGCCGCTTTGAGGACGCCGTCGACCTTTGCCTCCAGGCACTCGAACTGGACCCCCTCAACGAACTGCTTTATCGGCGGCTGATGAACTGTTACCTGAAACGCGGCGAAATCTCCGCCGTCGTCCGCGTCTACTGCGAATGTCGGGAAGCGCTGGCAAAAGGCCTTTGCTCGAAGCCTTCGGACGAAACGGATCGCCTGTATCGTCAGGCGGTGGGCGGAGACTCGAGGCCGGAGCGCCGCCCCGGGATGGAGACCCTGCTTTCCCCGGCGCCCAATCTGCAATCGATCGTCAGACTCTCGGTGCGCTGATCGCGCGTGAGCCGCCGCGGAAATCAGGAGCCCGGGCCAGCGAGAGGACACCAGGACTTCCTACTTCTCGTTCAAGCGCTCCAGCACGGATCGGAGCAGCACGTTCCCGCCAGCCTCGAGGTGTTCCGGCTCGGCGTTCTCGATCTCGTTGTGCGAGATGCCCGATTCGCAGGGCACGAAAATCATCGCGGTTGGCGCCACGCGCGCAACGTAGCAGGCATCGTGGCCGGCGCCACTGACAATGTCCATTTGCGGGTAGCCGAGTTGCTGTGTCGATTTTCGGATGCCGGCGACCAGCGCGTCATCGAATGCAAGCGGCGGATAGTCTGTCACGCAGTTGATTTCGATCTGCACGCCGCCGCGCT
>JANOXY010000140.1:0-20633 GCA_031418675.1 Pseudomonadota bacterium | reverse complement strand
CAGGAGGCAGCATGTACGTCTACCTCTTATCTCTTTGATACATCAAACAGATATGCTGGATTTTGTGGGGAGCCCTCAGAGTCGGACCTACAGAAGATCACTGCGAAACGCCTGCACGCCGTGTAGGTGCGAATTCATTCGCACATTAGTTGCGTACTCTGATTTGCGGGTTTGGGTTCGGAGTGCGAATAAACTCGCACCTACAAGGCCAAAATCAGCTCAATGTTTTGATCAAAACCGCGGAATTACGCTGATAGTTGTATAGCTCGCGCTTCGCCATGGGCAGGCTTTCGATAGCGCTGGGGTTGAAACCGCGTTCGTTGAACCACTGCGTCGCCTGCGTCGTCAACACGAACACGGACTTTAAGTTAGTGGCGCGGGCACGTCGCTCAAGCGCGTCCAACAGCACATCGCCGAACTGCCCACCACGGTAGTCGGCATGCACCGCAATACAAGCGATCTCGCCCATGCCGCTGTCGCCATAGGGGTAGAGCGCACCGCAGGCCACCACGGTGCTTTCGCGCACCATGACCACGAAGTGATCGATTTCGGTCTCGAGCTTTTCGCGCGAGCGTTTGACCAGCAGGCCGCGGTTCTCCAGGGGTTGAACCAGCTCAAGTATGCCGCCTACGTCTTCCACCCGCGCCTCGCGCAGCTGATCGAAGGGCGCGCCACTGAGCATGGTGCCTATGCCATCGCGTGTGAACAGCTCGCGCAACAGGGCGCCATCAACCAGCCGGCTGACGATGTGGGCCCGTTCGACACCGCGCTCACAGGCGGCTATGCCGGTATCGAGCGGCTCAAAATCGATCAAATCCTCGCGCTTGGTTTCACGTAGTCGTTGCGCCTGATGCAGGGTCAGCTGCCGGACCAGCTCACCGTTCTCACCGATGATGCCATCGCGCTCGGTCAGCAGAATGAGTTTGGCTGCATTGATGTCCGCGGCGACGGTCGCGGCCAGATCCTTGGCCTTGAGATTGAACAATTCGCCAGTCGGCGAATAACCCAAGGGCGCGAGCAAAACAATTTCACCCTGATCGAGGCGCGCGGCGATAGCCTTACGATCGACCGTGCGCACCAGGCCCGTGAACAGCAAATCCACGCCCTCGATGATCCCGGCTGGCCGCGCCAACACGAAATTACCGCTGGCAATGCGGCAACTGGCAGCCGACAAGGGGCCGCCGCGGCTACCGAATGAAAATGCCGCTTCGATGTCGAGACGCATCGCGCCCACCACCTCCCGCACCTGCTGCATGGTGGGTGCATCGCTGACCCGCAGCGCACCCACCACCCGCGGTGCGATGCCGTGCGCCGCGAGGCGTTGTTCGATCTGCGGGCGCGCACCAAACACCACCACCAGACGGATACCGACCGCTGCCATCAAGAGCAAATCGCGGATCAAATTCCTGAAGCCGGCGGCATCGGCGACCGCTTCGCCGCCAAAATAAACGACGAAAGTCTTGCCGCGGTGTTGATGGAAATAGGGCGAGACCTGGCGCAACCAGGCGACAACAGCCTCCCCTTCTAGTGGTGCACCAAGTTCGGACATGCCGGCTTACCCTATGCGCGATGCGCAAAATTGAGCGCCGCATTCTAACGATTTTGGTGCTCGCCAATGAACGCCCGGCAACTTGCCTTGGGGCGCGCCGGTTCGTGGCGCTATCATGCGCCCGGACTGACCGTCACCTACACCTATCAGCCGACTATCTGCCGGAGACACCCATGGCGACCAAGATCAATAAGTTCAGCGAACGTATCACCCAACCCCGCGCCCAAGGTGCCTCCCAGGCCATGCTGTTGGGCACGGGCCTGACGGACGACGATTTACATAAGGCGCAGGTCGGCATCGCGAGCGTGTGGTTCGAAGGCAACCCCTGCAATATGCATCTGCTGTCGCTCGCCGAAGAAGTGAAAAAAGGCGTGCAGGCAGCGGGCTTGGTCGGTATGCGTTTTAATACCGTCGGCGTCAGTGACGGCATCTCGATGGGCACTCGGGGCATGAGCTATTCCCTGCAATCGCGCGACCTGATTGCCGACTCCATCGAAACCATCATGGGTGGCCAGTGGTACGACGCCAATATCTCCATTCCCGGTTGTGACAAAAACATGCCGGGCTGTCTGATCGCCATGGGTCGCCTTAATCGTCCGGCGCTGATGGTGTATGGCGGGACCATCAAACCCGGCCACTCCCGTGGCAAGGTGGTGGACATCGTGTCCGCCTTTCAAAGTTATGGCTCCTATATCTCTGGCGCCATCAGCGACGAAGACCGGCAGGACATCGTGCGTCATGCCTGCCCGGGTGCCGGCGCCTGCGGCGGCATGTACACCGCCAATACCATGGCCTCGGCCATTGAAGCGATGGGCATGACCCTGCCCTACTCCTCCTCGGTGCCGGCGGTCGACCCGCTGAAATTGGACGAATGCCGCCGCGCCGGTGCCGCCATCCGCCTGTTGATGGAGCGCGACATCAAGCCCAGCGACATCATGACCCGCGCGGCGTTCGAAAACGCCATGGTCGTGATCACGGTGCTGGGCGGCTCGACCAATGCGGTACTGCATCTGATCGCCATGGCCAAATCGGTGGGGGTCAAACTGACCATCGACGACTTCCAGGCGGTCAGCGACCGCGTGCCTTTCCTGGCTGACCTGAAACCCAGTGGTCAATACGTCATGGAAGACCTGCACAAGGTCGGCGGCATCCCGGCGGTGCTCAAATTCCTGCTCGATGCCGGGCTCATCACCGGCGACTGTATGACCGTGACAGGCAAAACCCTGGCCGAAAATCTGGCGGAGCTACCCGGTCTCAGCGCTGGCCAACAGGTGCTTCGCCCGCTCTCCAATCCCATCAAGGCCACCGGTCATATTCAGATCCTGAAAGGCAATCTCGCGCCCGGTGGTTCAGTCGCCAAGATCACAGGCAAAGAAGGTCTACGCTTCGAAGGACCGGCCAAGGTCTACGACTGCGAGGAGGACATGCTGGCTGGACTGGAGCAGAAAAAAATCCAAAAAGGCGACGTCATCATCATTCGCTACGAAGGTCCCAAGGGCGGTCCGGGCATGCCGGAAATGCTGACCCCGACCTCGGCGCTGATGGGCGTTGGTTTGGGCGATTCGGTGGCCCTCATCACCGATGGTCGCTTCTCGGGTGGTTCCCATGGTTTTATCGTCGGACACGTGGTGCCGGAGGCCCAGGAAGGCGGACCGATTGCCCTGGTGAAAGATGGCGACCGGGTCACGCTGGATGCCCACACCAAGGCCATCAGCATGGCGGTCGATGACGCTGAATTGGCGCGCCGACGCGCGGCCTGGACAGCACCGCCCTACAAGACTGAGCGAGGCACTCTGTTCAAATATATCCAATGCGTGAAAAACGCCTCGGAAGGCTGTGTGACGGACGAATAAAGGCGGGCTTAGGGATGCCGACGACCGCGGGGGTCGTCGGAGCGGGCGTCTACATGTCGCGCTTGTAGTCGTTGTAGTACTTCAAGACGCGCTGCACGTAGACCTCTGTCTCCTTGTACGGGGGAATGCGTCGGCCGTTGTTGATTACTGCGTTCTCACCGGCGTTATAGGCCGCCAGCGCCAGCACCAGGTTGTCGTCGAACATATTCATGAGGTCGCGCAGGTATTGGGTGCCGCCCGAGACGTTCGCCGTCGGGTCGTGACGATTGCGCACGCCGTAACGCTCGGCCGTTCCCGGCATCAACTGCATGAGGCCGACGGCGCCCGCAGTGGAAACGGCGTCGGGATTGTAGGCGGATTCGGCGGTTATGACGGCGTGCAGTAGCGCGGGTGGCAGCCGATGAACTTTGGCGGCTTCGGCAATCGTCGGGCTGTATTTCTGGCGGTTCTTAAAAACGCTTTTAAAGTTGACCTTGGCCTCCGACCAGCCCTTCCAGGTTTTCACCAGGCGGCGGTAGCCACCGTGATCGGGCCGGTCGGTCAGATGTACCTGACCACGGCCATCGACAAACTTGTAGATATCGGCCCCAGCCAGAAACGGAACCAGCACCAACAAGGCGCCCAAGGTGAAATAAAACATCCGTTTCATCATGGTGATTGATATCGACACTTGAACTCGAAGCTAAAGTGAATTATTGAATTATTCTATAACTCAATGATACTTATTGGAATACGTTTCTCACCTATAAATCACATTAGGTTTCAGAGCAGCGATTTCCCAAGCCGCTCCCGATGCGAGCATAGTCTAGGCTGAGGAGATTCCCTATGGTCATACCGCGCTGTGCCAGCCGATTTAACACAAGTTTTTCTGCTAACTCAGGCTACAAAGGCGCGGCCCAGCCAGTCCTAGGGGCGCAAAGAGTCCCCGTTGCTGGCTTGCCAGTTGCTTCCTTGTAGACTTGCCACCCATCGGCGCCCCTACCCGCACCATGACTCGAGGTTCACCATGCCCTATTCCTTGGCCGAGATTGCGCACCGTTTCCAGCTCGAGTACAGCGGCGACGGCGCCCTTGAAATTGAAGGCGTGTGTGGGATGTCGGACAACCTGCCGGCCTGCCTGTCCTTCGCCAGCGGCCCCAAACATGTCGAAGCGGCGGCAGCATCGGCGATCGCCGCTTTTGTCTGCGATCCGGCCCATCCGGTCCCGGGCAAGCCCAATCTGTTCCATTCCGAGCCCGAATACATGATGGCGCGCATCACCGGCCTGTTCGCCCCTTCCCAGCTCGGTGCCGCGCAAGGCGTGCACCCCAGCGCCATCGTCGCCATCAGTGCGGCGCTGGGCGACGACTCCTATATCGGCCCCAATGTGGTAATCGGTAATCAGGTGCGCATCGGCCCGCGCTGCAGGATCTTCCCCAACGTGGTCATCATGGACCGCGTCGAAATCGGCGAGGATTGCATCATCTATCCCAACTGCACCCTGCGCGAGGACACCGTGTTGGGCAAACGGGTGATTCTGCAGCCAGGTGTATCTATCGGTGGCGATGGCTTTGGCTTTGTGCATCACGACGGTCAACACTTCAAGATCCCACAACTGGGCCGTGTGGTGCTTGAAGACGACGTCGAGATCGGTGCCAACTCCACCATTGACCGCGCACGCTTCAGTGAAACCCGCATCGGCCGCGGCACCAAGGTCGATAACCTGGTGATGCTGGCCCATAACGTCGTGACCGGTGAGCACTGCGTGATCGTGTCCCAGGTCGGTGTTTCCGGCAGCACGCGGCTCGGCAACCGCGTGACCCTGGCGGGCCAGGTGGGCACCGTCGGACATGTCACCGTCGCAGACGACGTCACGGTGCTCGGCAAGGGGGGTATCACCAAGGACATCCGCGAAGCCGGGGTTTATGCCGGCATGCCACTCAAACCGGCACGCCTGTGGCGCAAAGCCATGGCCAGGCTCTACGCGGGACTGTCCTGAGCCCCTTCAGAGCGGCGCCGCCGCGCGTCGGGTTTCCAGCACAACGATGCCGGCAATGATGAGCCCGGCGCCAACGATCTGCACGGCGTGCATGGTTTCTCCCAGGATGAGGCTAGCCATGATGAGGGTTGACGGTGGTCCGACGGTACTGACCACCGCCGCGCGCTGCGCACCAATCCGTTTGATACTGGCTGAGAACAGGAACAAGGGCAGCACGTTGGTGAGTGCCGTCATCAGCGTTATCAACCACACGGCACGGGATGGCAGGGCCAATACGCGGCTAAAACCGTCGCCGCTGATAAATACCGCATGGAGGCTGAGCGCCACGACCGCAGCCAGGGTCGCATGCACGATAAACGGCACGCTGCCGGTGTTCATCGCGACCCGTTCGTTGGCAATCATGTAATAGGCAAAAAACCCCGCCGAGCCCAGCACCAGCGCCGCCCCCAGCCCATTGGATTCCAGCAGTTCGACGTTCAAGCCGCCTACCGCACAAGCCACACCCAGGTAGGTCAGCGCCACCGCGCTGAGTAATTTGCGCGAGGGCCAACGGCGCAAGGCCAAAGCCCGCGCCACCACCACCATGGTGGGATAGGTGAACAGCAACACCCGCTCCAGGCTCGCATCGATCATCGTCAGCGCGATGAAGTTCATCCACGCGCCGGCGTAGTAGCTGGCGGCCCCGGCCAGCATGGCGCCGGCAATCAGCCGGCGATCGCCCCCGAACAAGGCGCCAAAAGGCACCCGGTAAAGCGCCCATGCCCACAC
Organism: Pseudomonadota bacterium; assembly: GCA_031418675.1. Taxonomy (GTDB): domain Bacteria; phylum Pseudomonadota; class Gammaproteobacteria; genus JADJYF01. The sequence goes on along the minus strand of JANOXY010000140.1, from coordinate 14,485 downwards.
CAGGGGCAGCGAAAGCCAGGCGCGCAAAAGCAGAATTGGCTCGATGGTGACACCATCACGATAGAGCAGCTTGGCGATGATGCCCTTGCCCGACACCAACACCGCCCCCAGCACCACCAGGGCAACGTCGCCATGGCGATGCCACCAGCGTACGAGCAGCGTGCGGCCAGTCACAGCCGCGCACGCAACCGCAGGTTAGGGCTCGGGGCGGGCCCGAGCTCAGGCCGCACGCGGCGGCGGAAACACGCTGGCGCGTGTCATGCTCGCCTGCATCGGCGCGGCCAGCGGCCCTTCCAACCATTTCGACGTGGCGATTACTTTGCTGATATCGATGCCCGTATCAAAACCCGAGCGCTGCAAAAGGTAGAGCACATCCTCGGTGCCAACATTACCGGTCGCGCCCGGCGCGAACGGGCAACCCCCGACCCCACCACAACTCGCGTCAAAAATGCGCACCCCGCTATCGAGCGCGGCGTAAACATTACCTATGCCCGTACCGCGGGTGTTGTGGAAATGCATGCGCAACGGCGTTGCACCGATGCGCGCCCGCACCGCTTCGACCAAGCGTTTGACCTCGCTCGGCACCGCGACGCCGATGGTATCGGCCAGTGCAATCTCATCCACACCCAGGGCGTGCAGCCGCTCAGCGATGGCGACCACCGTGGCGGGCGCGACTTCACCCTCAAACGGACAACCAAAAGCTGCGGCGATGGTCACGCCCAAGAACTTCTTTTCCTGTTGGGCGCGGCGCGCCAGGCCAGCGATGACATCCAGCATCTCGGCCGACGTTTTGCCCTGGTTGCGCAGACAGAAACTGTCGGTCGTCACCGCCGCACAGTTGATCTGCTCAACACCTGAGGTCAGGGCGCGTTCAAAACCTTGCTCGTTCAACACCAGCCCGATGTAACTGACACCTGCCCGGCGCGGCAGGCGCGCGATGATGGCCTCAGCGTCGGCCATCTGCGGCACCCGCTTGGGATTAACAAAACTCGCCACTTCCAGGCGCCGCACACCGGCCTCGATCAAGCGCTCGATAAACATGAGCTTGGTCTCGGTATCGAGCAGCTGCGGCTGACTCTGCAAGCCATCACGTGGCCCGACGTCGACGATTTCCACCCGTTCACCCATGTGCTTCACTCCTGTTACAAAATGCGGCTGGACATGCGCCCGCGGCCTCGGATTGTAGCTAATCGCCATCAGCACGGGCAGCGCCGCCGGCCCCACGGGTTTTGTGGCAAGCAGCGCACAGCGCTGCCTCTATACTAGGCCCAGAGCAACAGCCAGGAGTGACCATGGCGTCTTACGATTTTGATCTTTTCATCATTGGCGGTGGCTCAGGCGGTGTGCGCGCCGGGCGCATGTCGGCGAGTTTTGGTGCGCGGGTCGCGATGGCAGAAGAACGCTACATGGGCGGCACCTGCGTGAACGTCGGTTGTGTACCCAAGAAGCTGTTCGCCTACGCCGCCCATGTGCACGAAGAAGTGCACGACGCCGCCGGTTTCGGCTGGAAAATCGCCGACGGCAGTTTTGACTGGCCGACCCTGGTTGCGAACAAAAATCGCGAGATCGAACGCTTGAATGGCATCTATCAACGGCTCATGGACAACGCCGGCGTGACCGTTTTGCACGAGCGCGCGGTGGTGAAAGACCCCCACACCGTGACGGTGGGCGGACGCGATATCAGTGCAGAACGCATACTCATCGCAACCGGCGGCTGGCCATACGTGCCCAACTTTCCCGGCAGCGATCTCGCCATCACCTCCAACGAAGCTTTTTTTCTCGAACATCTACCGCAGCGCGCGGTCGTCGTCGGTGGCGGTTACATCGCAGTGGAGTTCGCGGGCATCTTCAACGGCCTGGGCTGCGACACGACACAGATCTATCGCGGGCCGCTGTTCCTGCGCGGCTTCGACGACGACGCACGTCACTTTCTCGCCGACGAGATGCGCAAGAAGGGTGTCAAGCTGCGGTTTGATACCGATGTGTCACGCATCACCCGCGCCGCCGATGGCTTGCATCTGCATCTGAGCGATGGCAGCAGCCATGTTTGTGATCTGGTGATGTACGCCACCGGCCGCAAGCCCAATAGTGCTGGCCTGGGCCTGGAAGCCTGCGGCGTTGTGCGCGATGAGGCCGGTGCCATCAAGGTTGATGGCAACTACCGCACCAGCGTGCCCTCGATTTACGCCATCGGCGACGTCACCGATCGCATCAATCTCACGCCCGTCGCGCTGGCCGAAGGCATGGCCCTGGCCTGGCATCTTTATCGCGATCACGAACGCCCGGTTGATTACGAATACATTCCGAGCGCAGTGTTCAGCCATCCTAATTTAGCCACCGTGGGCTATACGGAAGCCCAGGCGCGCGAAAAATTTGGTGCGGTGACGATTTTTAAATCAAGCTTCACACCACTGAAACATACCCTTTCGGGCAACAAGGAAAAGACCTTCATGAAACTGGTGGTCGATAGTGCCAGCGATCGTGTGGTCGGCGTGCATATGATCGGGCCAGATGCCGGCGAGTCGGTGCAGGGTCTGGCGGTCGCCCTCAAGGCCGGCGCGAGTAAAACCCTCTTTGATCGCACCATAGGCATACATCCAACCTCCGCCGAAGAATGGGTAACCATGCGTGAGCCGGCGGCCTGAGCGCAAAGCGGGACACGCTGCGCATAGGCGTATTGCGCGTCATGTACTACAGTGGCATCACGCAACATAGGATTCCTGCGATATGTTCTACCGAAGCTTTCGCGCCCTGTGCGCGATATCCCTGTCACTCATCACTGGGGTTTTTGCCATGCAAACAAACGCTAAGGACCTCGCCATAGGTGACGTCGCGCCAGATTTCACCCTGGCTGGTTCCGACGGTAAACAACACCACTTGGCTGACTATCTCGGCACGGCGGTGGTGGTGGCCTGGTTCCCTAAAGCCTTCACCGGTGGCTGAACCGCGCAATGCAAATCGCTCCGTGAGAGCGGTACTTTGTTGCAAGGGTTCAAGGTCGCTTATTTCATGGCGAGCACTGAGGATGCCGAGACCAGTACCAAATTCGCCGCCGCCAATAATGCCGACTTTCCGATATTGGCCGATGCGGACAAGAAGGTGGCCGAGGCCTACGGCGTGTTGAGCCCAATGGGGTACGCATCGCGCTGGACTTTTTACATCGATGCCCAAGGCAAGATCGCCTACATCGACAAAAATGTCAGTGCCACCAAAGCCGGTGCCGATACCGCTGAACGCCTGGCGGCGCTGGGGGTGGCGAAGCGGTAAGTTTGGAGAGCGGGCGGAGTCTGTTTTGTCGTGGGTCCGAAGTTATTCGGACCCACGTGGCAGTGCGCTGCTTGCGGTGGGAAATCTCGGTGTCCGAATAAATTCGGACCTACAGAGGAATAGGAATTCACCGCCATGAGCGCTGTCACTGACATTACTCTGGTTCGCGACGCCATCCACAACCCGGCTGAGCCGCGACACTTCATGCGGCTCGCGCGTCCCGGCTATCGTGTTACCGCCACGATAGGCGGCATCGAGATTGCCAACAGCACGCACGCCATCAAGCTCAAGGAGGTTGGGCGTGACATTTACGACCCCGTGATTTACTTCCCGCGTGGGGATGTCGACATGGGCAGGCTCGTGACGATAGATAAATCCACCTATTGCCCACTCAAGGGTCATACCGAATACTTCGACGCCCATCTCGACGCGCTACGCTTTAGCGAAGTGGCTTGGTCCTATACGCGCGTCCTGCCCTTTGCGCGCGATATCGAAAACTACATCGCCTTCGACGCAGGCCAGGCCCAGATTATCGAACACAGCGCTGCCGCCCAGACCGGGTGACAAGTGCGCGCAGCGTCATTCACACGCCACTGAGGCTTGTACGCGCGAGCGTCGCCGTGTCGATCAGACGACGAGTCAGTAATACAAATCGCCCGATCAGCAGCACCGCTGCGACCCACAGCGCGGTCGTGAGCCCGCTCCAGATCCCCGTCGCGCCGGCATCGGCGTAATGAAACAAACCATAAGCGAGCGTGAAACCTATGCCCCAGTAGTTCAGCGCATTTAGCACCAAAGGCACGCGGGTGTCTTTTAATCCGCGCAGCGCGAAGGACGCCGCCGCCTGCAGGCCATCGGCCAGTTGCAGGGCCGCCCCGATTTTGAACAAGGTGAGCGCAATGGCCGCAACCTGTGGGTCGCGCGAATACACGGCAATGATGTCAGACGCGAACAGCAGCGTGGTGACAGCCGCGCCACAGGTGCACAGGGCACACAGGGCAAAGCCGGTGAAGCCGATACGTCGCGCGCCGGCGATATCCTGGCGACCAACCGCCTGCCCCACCCGCACGGTCAGGGCCATGGCGAAACCCAGCGGCACCATGAACACAATGCCACAGTAGTTGAGCGTGATCTGATGGGCCGCCACCGCCGCACTGCCCAGCGTGCCCATCAGCATCGCGACGGCCGTGAACAGGCCCGACTGCAGGCATAACGACACGCCGATTGGCAGGCCCAGCGCCACCAGGCGTTTGAGCGCAGTGCCGTCCGGGCGCTCGACCTCACGCCACAAATGGAAGCGCTCATAACGAGGTGAATAAAGCGTGTGGGCGCCGAGCAGCGCGAACATCACCCAGAAGCTCATCGCGCTGCCAAGCCCGCAGCCGGGTGCGCCTAGCGCCGGCAGGCCCAGGCGTCCGAACAACAGGCCGTAGTTGAGCAGCACATTCAACGGCAGCACCGCCGTGACGACCGCCATGATGGGCACCGTGCGTCCGATGCCCTCGTTCATTTGTTTCAAGGTGTGATAACCGTAAGCACCCGGCACGCCCCACGACAAGTAATCGAGATAGTCCTGGGCTAACACGGCCACCGCGTGCTCGATGCCTACGGCGATAAACAAAGGCGCCATGTGCCGCATGACCACAATGATTGTCACGGCGATCAGGAGCGCGAGCCACAGTCCCTGGCGCGTGTCGTGCCCGATCTCGTGATCGCGTCCAGCGCCAAAATGCTGGGCAACCGTCGGGCCAAGCGCCATCAAGATACCGAGTCCGAGTAGAAACAGCGCTATCCACACACCATTGCCGATGGCCAGACCAGCGAGCTGTTGCGAGCCCAGGCGCGAAGTCATCAAGGTGTCAGCTACACCCACACCGATGCTGGAGAGATTGTTGACGATGAGCGGCACACCCACCACAACGATGGCGCGCAGATCCACACCCAGTTGCCGAATGAAGGCGCTCATGCCACCCAGCCACAAAGTGGCGGGCGCACGATGCGTCGCACCACGCGGTTCAGGCTGGGTGCCCGATGAGCGGTACCGCCGCCAGCAGCTGGCGTGTGTAGTCATGGCGGGGACGATGCAATACCGCGTCGACTGTGCCTTGCTCGACGATGCGCCCGTTTTGCATGACCGCCACATGATGGGCGATGTAAGCGACCACCCCGATGTTGTGGGTCACAAATAAGTAGCTCAGTCCTAAACGTTCCTGCAGATCGCGCAGCAGCGCCAGGATCTGGGCCTGTACCGACACATCCAGCGCTGAGGTCGGCTCATCACACACCAGCAGTCGCGGCTCCACCGCCAGCGCGCGCGCGATACAGATGCGCTGACGCTGCCCGCCCGAGAACTCATGGGGATAACGCTCGGCATGGTTGCGCTCTAACCCGACCTGTTCCAGCAGTTCGGCCACGCGTCGGTCACGCGCCACCGTGCTCGCGCCTATGTTCTGCGCCAACATTCCTTCCTTGATAATGTCGCCGACCAGCATGCGCGGATTCATCGAAGCGACCGGATCCTGGAACACCACCTGCAACTGAGCACGATAGCGACGCATGGTCGCGACATCGAGTGACGCCAGGTTGACGCCGTCAAATTCCACCGTGCCACCCGCCAGCGACATGAGCCTCAGAATACCTTTGCCCATGGTTGTCTTCCCGCAACCAGACTCGCCCACCACCGCGAGGGTACGACCCTTCTCAATGACAAGCGACACACCGTCAACTGCGCGCAGTGCACCCACCACGCGCTTGAATAAACCGCGTCGTATCGGAAACTCAATCGCGAGATCGCGCACCTGCAACAACGGCTCGGCAGCCTCGGGCGACGGCCCGCGGCCTTCCCGCAGCCGCTTCTCCCAACTCGGTAGCGCATCGAACAACTGGCGTGAATAGGCATGTTGCGGATTGCTGTAAAAAGCCTCCCGTGTGCCGCTCTCCACCAAACGGCCCTGACGCATCACCAGCACCCGATCCGCAATCTGATAAGCCACGGCCAAATCGTGGGTGATGAACAAGATGCCCATGCCACGGCGCTTCTGCTCGGCCTTGATCAGCTCAAGCACCTGGGCCTGAATGGTGACGTCAAGGGCGGTGGTCGGTTCGTCGGCAATTAACAGACGCGGGTCGGCCGCCAGCGCCATCGCGATCATGACGCGCTGTTTCATGCCACCGGAGAACTGGTGCGGATATTGAGCAATGCGCTGGGCGGCATCACTGATACCAACTGCCTCCAGCATCTCCACAATGCGCGCGCGTAAAGCGGCACCTTTCAGGCCCAGGTGACGCACCAGCGTTTCGCCCAGTTGCGCGCCTATGCTCATGACCGGGTTCAGTGAGGACTGGGGCTCCTGGAAGATCATGCCGATAGCCGCGCCGCGCACGTCGCGCATACGGTACTCCGGCAGCTTGAACAGATCGTCGCCATCCAGTCGCACCGCACCGCTGGTGATCCGTGCGGTTGTTGGCAGCAAACGCATGATGGCCAGCGCCGCCATCGATTTACCGCTACCCGATTCACCAACAAGCACGACGGTTTCGCCCGCTGCGACTGCAAAGCTGAGGCCATCAACAGCGCGCACCAGTGCGCTTTGTCCGCCAAACTGCACGGCCAGATCGTCCACTTCAAGCAAGCTAGGTTTCATCGGAATCAGCGTTCCACAGGTGACTGCGTACTGCGCAAATAGCGGCGCTCGAAATTCGCGACGTTGTTAGCGGCCGCGATGTTTGTATTCATTCCGCGCCACGCAGGCGTGGGTCAAACGCATCCCGCACAGCATCGGCAAAAACATTCGCTGCCAATACCAGCACAAACATCAGGGTGAACGCCGCACACAACGACCACCACACCACGGGTTCGCGCGCCAACTCGAGACGAGCGCCATTGATCATATTGCCCCACGACTCCATGCTCGGATCAACGCCGATGTCGACATAGGTCAGTACCGCTTCAGCCAACACCAAACCACTGAAATCCAGCACGATGGATATCATTACAATATGCATGATATTGGGCAGGATATGGCGCCGCAGAATCTTACCGTCCGATACGCCAAAGGCGCGTGCCGCTTCGACAAACTCCACGTTGCGTAGCTTGAACGCTTCGCCGCGCAGGTAACGACACAGGCTGGTCCAGTTCGTGACACCCAGAATCATGCACAAGGCCAATAGTCGCAGATCGGCGCGTGCCGCGAGGCTCGCGTAGCTGTCGCCGTGACGGGACATGTATACCTCAAGCATCAGTGCCGAAGCGGCCACCAGCAATACGCCAGGGATCGACGAAAGCGTGGTGTAAAAGTATTGAATCGCATCGTCGACCCAGCCGCCAAAATAGCCCGCGGCGAGCCCCAGGGTCAGGGCAAACGGCAGCATGACAAGCGTGGTAAGCGTGCCGATCAGAAGACCGGTGCGGATGCTCTTCAGAGCTTGGTAAAGCACGTCGTTGCCCACTTGATCGGTACCAAACACGTGGTAGAAAGGGGACAGCTCAATGGCACAACCAAGCAGCAATAGCAGCAATCCGGCGGTAGCGAAGATCGGCCGCCACGGCACAGCTGCGTCACCGCGCAGCATCCTCAGTGCAGTGGCGGCCCACGTGCGATCGGCGCCACGTGCGCACATCGTCACCATCACCACACCAAGGGCAAGGGTCAGTACGCTGCCCAGCGCGATGCCACCGATTAGACGGGCGGCAATGTCCGCACCGCGCTCGCTGGCTGGGTCGCGCAAATGTGCGCCGCCATGCTCGAGACGCGGGTACGCCCGCTCATTTGAGCCATCAGCGAGCTCGACAACTTCTTTAGCGTAGGCCTCGGCCGCGAACGGCGCTGAATAGGTGCGTTCAACGTTGGTTCTCAAGGGTGACACTAATACGTCGAAAACGCTGGTTAGATCACGGCTGTACACGGCACCGCCCTCGCCCGCTGCTGGCAGTGCTGCGCGGAAATGCATGGAATCAAGGATGGCAATCAGCAAGTAGCAGCACAAGATTACGGCCGCCGCCATGCCCAGCGGCTGGCGCGCAACCTGTCTCCATGGAGCGCACAGATGTTCGTGGCGTCGGGCGTAGAGAACGTAAACTGACAATGCCGCCAACAGCACGAAGAACAGCACATCGGTCTTAAGCAGGACGGGATGCATCGCACCTATTGCAGACGCACGCGCGGGTCGACCAGGGTGTAGGAGATGTCCGTCAAAATCAGACCGAGGATGTAGAGCAGCGAGCCAAGGAAGACCATCGCTCGCACGATGGCAAAGTCCTGGCTTTGGATCGCCTCGATGGTATAACTACCGAGTCCCGGAATGCTGAAAAATGACTCGACGATAAGATTACCGATAAACAGTGTAGGCAGGATGACCACAACGCCCGTCAATATAGGCACCAAGGCATTGCGCAATACATGGGCCAACAATACGGTGCTTTCGGCCAAACCCTTGGCGCGCGCGGTACGTACATAGTCGCGGTTGATCTCCTCCAGAAATAGTGTCCGGTACCAGCGTATGCCATAGCCAAGCTGGGCAATAACGCTAACCACTACGGGCAGGACGATGAATTTGAACGCTGCCATGCCGCCATCGAAGCCGGAAATCGGCACCAGTCGCAACACTTTGCCGAACAGAAACTGACCGCCGATAATATAGAACAGACTGGATACCGACATCATGGCCACACACAATACGACCGCCCATGTGTCGAAGTAGGTACCACGCAATACCGCAAACCCCAGCGCGAGTGTGATGGTCAGCAACAAGCTAAGCAAAAAGACCGGCAAGGTCACAGCCAGGCTCGGGCCCATACGCTGCGAGATGTCGAAACCAATGTCGCGTCCGCTGTCGGACTGACCGAACTGAAATAAAAACAGTTTGACGGTGTTCTGATAAAAAATCGTATCGGTGAGCTGTGCCGCGCCACGCTGCGTGGTGTTCCACAACAACGGCTTGTCGTAGCCGCGCTCCGCCTTCCAATTCTCGACAGCTGCGTGGGTAATATGCTTGCTGCCCAGGTGCAGGCGCGCCATATCATCCGGCGAGTTGATCACGAAGAACAATACAAACGTGATGACATTCACGCCGAGCAGGATCGGCAGCGCATAGAGGACACGACGCGTAACGTAGGCAATCATAATGCTTGGGCACGTTGCCGAGCTTTATAACCGCGCCACGCAGGGATTGCACTCAGTAAGACTAACGCGGCAATGGTCAGCACCGGCCACAATAGCGGCGCGTTCCACTCGCGCTGCAAGCGGGAACGCAGGGACGCATCGATCGTTTTGTATTTGAGCGCATTGCGCGCCATCAAATTCGGTTTTGAATTACCGTACCACGCATGGTTCAGCGCATAAGCCATAGGATGGAAGCCCCACAGCCACGGACCATCTCGGCGCACGATATCCACCATATGGTCGATGATCTGCTGGCGCTCAGTACCGTTCGGCAGAGCGCGCATTTGCACGTAGAGCCGGTCAAACTCCTCATTGTGATAATTGGCCGCATTCTCACCACCGAACTTGGTCTTGCCGTTTGCGCCGTAGAGTAGAAACAGGAAGTTTTCCGGATCGGGATAGTCGGCATTCCAGCCATAGCTGAATATCTGAGCGGTACCAGCTCGAATCTTCTCCTGGAACCGATTGTAATCGGTTACTCGAATTACAAGTTGAATACCGAGTTTCTCGAACTGCTTGCGGTACCAATTGAGCTGTGCCTTGCCGCTAGGCAGACCGCTGATTGCCTCGTAATACAGGGTCAACGGCTGGCCAGTCACAGCGTCGCGTCCATCGGGATAACCTGCCTCGCGTAATAGCGCGCGAGCCTCGTCAACACTACGGCGCACGGCGTGGCCTGCGCGCCATTCGTATACAAAGGGATTGATGCCCTCCTGACCGGCGCGGTAGCCAAAAATTTCCGGGGGAATCGGGCCATTGGCGGGCAAGCCACGACCATTGCGGAAAATGGATATCAGCTCTTCGAAATCAACCGCGATAGCGATGGCGCGGCGCAACAGTCGAGCACGCTGCGAATCGCCACCTACCACCGGATCGGACATGTTGAAGCCCATATAGGCAGTTGACTGCTCGACCGCAGTAACGAGCTTGATACCCTTGTCCCGCATGCCGGGTGTCAACTCCACCTCGCCCTTCACTCCAAATTGAATGGCTTGATCGAAACTATCGGTCAATACTTCGGCCACGTCGAAATAGCCTTGCAAAAACTTGCTCCAGTGCGGGATCTGCTCCTTCTCCAGACTGTAGTAGGCGACATCAATGAAGGGCATGGTCTTACCTGCCATTCGCAATAGGCCAGCGACTGTATCACCCGGCGCGCCGCGCGCGGGGTAAGGTTCACCGCGGAAATTCGGGTTGCGCTCCAGCACCATGCGGCGGTTGGGATTGTTCTCGGTGAGCATGTAAGGCCCGGTCCCGACCGGAAACCAGTCCAACGAAAAATTTCGCTCTTTCATGCCAGGCTGGCCATAGAATCGGTCCGCTTCCCACGGGACCGGCGCAAAAAACGGCATCGCCAGCCAATAACGAAATTGCGGATATTTTTCTGTGATGCGGATTTCAAACGTATAGGGATCGATGACCCGGGCGCCTTCGAACTCGTATTTTCGGAGATCAACGAAGCCACGATTCTCTGCTTCGTCCTTGCGCAACCTTTCACCCAGCGCGGTCAAGCCCTTGATGTACTTTCCCATCAACCCCGCCACGGGTGAATGCAAGCGCGGGTGCACGAGCCGTTTGATCTCATAGACGTAATCGTCAGCGGTCAGTTCGCGAGTGCCGGTCTGTGTAAACTCCGACAACGTGGCGATTTTGGCCAATTCAGCGCGCTTCAGCTCATGATACCAATAGCTACCATCGACCCGTCGCGCGAATGCTGGATGGGGTTGGTAGCGAATGCCGCTCTTCAGAGTGATGCGGTACACGGCCTCGGCCACCGCTTCGGCTGGCGCGTCGGACGACAAAAGCTCACCGTTCTTGTCGTAGTAGCGAGGCTGCGGCAGCGTCGTTGCCGTGAGGGGTACGAGTTGATAGGGCCGCTTCAGAAAGTGATATTGAAGCACGGGCTCGTAGATCTGCCCGGTGAACTGAGCCTCGCTTTCGCTATAGGAGGACGCCGGATCTAAGTGTTTGGGGCGTTCCGCAAAAGACCCGTAAAAAACCGTGCGCGCAGCCTCATCTGCAACGTAAGGGGCATTCCACGGTTGCTTGTTACAGCCCGCCATACTCGTGACAAGCAGCCCGAGGTAAACAATGGCAGACGCGGTGGATAGCGGGAATCGCATGTTCGCGTACTCGTCGGCGCTGCGGGATTATAAACTCGGTCGGGACACTGTACACTTCGCGTGCCCCGCGCGGGGCAACCGACAGCCAGTCAGCAAGGTAGTCAGACCATGGGAATTCTGCAAGGTAAACGCGCCCTTATCGTCGGCGTTGCGAGCAACAAATCGATCGCATGGGGGGTAGCCAAGGCCATGCATCGCGAAGGTGCCGAACTCGCGTTCACCTTTCAAAATGAACGGCTGCAATCGCGAGTCGAAGACTTCGCTGCCGAATTGGGCTCCGAAATCACGGTGCCCTGTGATGTTCAGAACGATCAGGAAATCCAAGCTGTATTCGATCACATCGACGATTACTGGGATCATCTCGACATCCTGGTACATTCCGTCGCATATGCGCCGCGCGAGGAGCTACAAGGGGGTTACCTCGACAGCGTCACGCGCGAGGGCTTTCGCATTGCCCACGAGATCAGCTCCTACAGCTTCGCCGCGTTGGGAAACGCGGCGCGCCCACTCATGAAGGGGCGCAACGGTGCGATGCTGACGCTCAGCTACCTCGGCGCTGTGCGTACTATGCCGAGTTACAACGTTATGGGTTTAGCCAAGGCGAGCCTGGAAGCCAATGTGCGCTACATGGCGGAGAGCCTCGGGCCGGAAGGCACACGGGTCAATGCTGTGTCTGCGGGGCCCATCCGCACGCTTGCCGCATCAGGCATCAAGGATATGCGTAAATTCTTGACCTACGTGGAAAACGCCGCTCCGCTGCGGCGCAATGTCACGATCGACGAAGTCGGTAACGCGGCGGCCTTCCTGTGCTCCGACATGGCTTCCGCCATTACCGGCGAGATAACTTACGTTGATTGCGGTTACAACATTATGGGTATGGGCGGACTGTAGGGCGCCGCTAGCTGCATTGCCTCAGAGATTCTTCTCGACGATCTTGATGTCGCTGCCGGCTCGGATGGTAGCGACAAATTCATTCCATACCGCGCCCATCCGTCCCCCCACCAGTTCATTTTGCACCGACGCAATATCGTCGCGCGCTATTTCGCCCTCTGCCGGCGCCACGACGTTAGCAACCCTGATGATGGCGTAATCCGTGGTACCGATAGGAATCCCAGTGTACTGGGGACCGCCAGCCGGCACCTGAGCCGCGAAAGCCGCGCGCAGAACGGCGCGGCTGACGTCACCGGACTCGCGCGTCGCACCCTCCTCCTGTTCCCAACCAAAACCATGCCCTTTCACGAGTTCTGTGACGGTTTCACCTTTGCGCAGGCGCTCAATCAATTCCTGCCCCAGTGCTTCGGTCTTCTGCCGACGACGCGTATTGCGCACCGACTCCTCAACTTGCGTCTTGACATCGGCCAGTGTCGGAATGGCCGAAGGCACATGCTCAACCGCTCGAAAAGCAACCACCCTGCTCTGGGGAAGTTCCACCGGCGTGCTGTTCAACCCCTCGACCAATACCTCTGGTGTGAAAACTTCCGCAGCTGCTTTGTCCGAGAACTTCTCGGCTATTTCAGCCTTCGTCATTACTTGTGTCGTGGTGGTCTTGAGCGCCAAAGTCTCCGCCGCTACCGTCAAGCTATCGGAGTTCTCGTAGACCAGATCCACAAATCGTTCGGATAAATCCGAAAACGCCTTTTGTGCTTCGGCATCGCGATAGGCCGCTGCCACCTCCGCTTCAACCTTATCAAAAGGTTGTAAGCCACCAGCTTTTATCTCTTTGAGCTTAATGATGTGCCAGCCAAAATTTGTACGCACCAAACCACTCGTTTCACCAACATTCAACTTGAATGCCGCGTCTTCGAATTCGGGCGTCATTGCACCGCGGGCAAAAAATCCCGTCAACCCGCCGTCGGCCTTGGATCCAACATCGTCCGACAGTTCTTTGGCCAGCTTTCCGAAATCTTCACCTGCGCCAACTCGTTTCTGGATTTCTTCAATCTTGCTCTGCGCGCTTGCCATCGTCGCCGCATCGGCATCTTGCGAAACCTGCACGAGGATATGATTCACGTTGCGTTCTTCAGGTAGCGTGTAGGTGGCCGGGTTGGCATCGTAGTATTGACGTAGGTTCTCATCCTTGACTTCGACCTTAGCAGCCAAGTCAGCCGCAGAAATTTCTAGATACTCAACGCTGACCTTCTCAGGCCGACGGTAGTCCTCTTGATGCGCTTCGAAATAAGCGGCGGCCTCCGCGTCGTTTACGACTATTTGGTTTTCGATTTCGGTGGCAGGGATGACTGCATAACCTATGTCCCGTTTCTGCTTCTTCAGCGCAGCGATTTTCTGGGCTTCTTCACGCGTAACAAACTCAGACGCGGCAACCCCGTTGCGTAGCTGCGACTTCGCCATGTCGCCGCGTAATTGCTGTTCGAACCCGAGCTGCGTGAAGCCGAGAGCACGCACACCTTGTTCATACAACTCACGAGAAAAGCCCTTCTCACCCTGGAAGGCGGGAATTTCCCGTAGTTGCCTGGCGATCTGGGAGTTCGTAATTTGTATACGCGAGTCCGCGACTAATCGCGCGAGGACCCGGTCATTAATCAACTCGTCTAATGCTTTGCTCTTGGTCTCGGGCTTGTCCCACTCGGCCGGATTAAAGGCCTCCCCAAGCATTGATTCCGCCTGGCGGCGAAAACGCTGCATCGCTTTTTGAAACTCCTCAATGGGAATTTCATCGCCATCAACTTTGGCAACAATTATTCGTTTGGCGGCGTTGATATAACTCTCGACTCCCCACAGGATGAAGGTCAACGAAATCAGGCCGACGATAATCGCGACAAATAGGCCTTGCGTTCGATCACGTATCGTTTGCAGCATGCGGAGAACCTCTGCTCAGGACCGGACGGATGGTTTTTCGACTCTCGAAAAGCAGCGAGCGCACCACATGGTGCGCTCGGCTAAGTATTCCATCGAAATTGGCGGAGTGGACGGGAC
>JANOXY010000139.1:0-4187 GCA_031418675.1 Pseudomonadota bacterium | reverse complement strand
GCAAAATAGGCATCGTGCAGGCCGCGGCACAGCGCGGCCGGCAGCAAACCCAGGTCAGCGATAGTCTCGAGGAGTCGCAGGTTGTCGGTCCAGATGAGCAGCCGCGGATGCTGGCCCGCCCACCGAAGGACGGCGTATTGCACCATAAATTCAATATCAGTAATACCTCCGAGCCCGTGCTTCAAGTCAAAGCGCTGTTCGTTACTGCGATCGAGTTCGTCGACCATGCGTGCGCGCATTGCAGTGATTTCGTGCTGCAGCGCCAGTGGCTCGCGCGGCCGCGCCAAGACCTCGGCGCGGATGTCGCTGAAGCGCTGGCCGATGGCGACGTCGCCGGCAATGGCGCGTGCGCGCACCAGCGCCTGGTGCTCCCACACCCAGGCCTCCTGATTCTGATAAATACCGAAGGCCTCACAATTGGCCACCAGTTGCCCGGCCGCACCGCTCGGTCGCAGGCGGGTATCTACCTCGTAGGTCGCGCCGGTCGCCGTGACGGTGCTTGTGATGTGAATGAAGCGCTGCACCAGACGACTGAAGAACACATTGTTTTCAATGCCACGTTCGCCGTCGGTGTGCTGCGCTTCGCCCGCACTGTCGTGCAGGAACACAAGATCGAGATCGGAGCCATAACCAAGTTCCCAGCCGCCCAGTTTGCCGTAGCCAATCACACTCAAGGACGCCGCACGTGCCACCCCCTTGTCGATGCACATCGGTCTGCCATAACGCGCCACCAGATCCCGCCAGGCCAACCCCAAGGCGCCGTCCACACAGGCCTCGGCGATGTAGGTCAGCTGGTTGCTGACTTCGGCGATGGGAAACTGTTCGGTGATATCGCTGGCTGCCACCCGCAGCATCTGGCTGTTCTTAAAACTGCGCAGGGCCTCCATCGCGGCCTCCTGATCGTCCGCCGCAGCGAGCTGTGCACGCAGCAGTTCACGCAGGCGCGCCTGGTCGGGTGGCGCGTACAACACTCGTACATCGAGCAGCTCATCGAGCAGGATGGGATAGCGCGTGATCTGCTGCGTGATCCACGCACTGGCGGCGAAGAGATCGACCAGACGGGTCAGGGCGTCGGGATAATCCGCCAGGAAGGCCAGATAAACACTACGTCCGGCAATGGCGCGCAGCAGCGCTGCCACGCGTTGGATGGTTTCATCGGACAGGTTGCGCGTCACGACCATCTCGAGCAGCACGGGCATGATGCGCGCAAGCCGCTCGCGACTGTGCTGGCTCAAGCGCGACTGAAACCGTTCTGCTTTTAAGTCGCGCAACACCTCAAGCAATGTCGCGGGGTCCTGACGCCCACACGCTACAAGGCGCGCCGCGAGCTCGTCTTCGTTGGCGCGCAGCCACAGGTCTTGCCACAGCGATGGGCCGGCCGGCTCTTCGCCCTTGCCCGGCGTGGCAACATTGAGCAGTGCTTCGAACAGCGTGCGTGTGGCGCGGCGATGGGCGCTGAGCTCGGCATCAAATGCCGGCCAATCATCACAGCCCGCTGCAAACGCCAAGCGTGCGCGTTCTTTGTCGTCGTGGGGCAGGCGGTGGGTCTGCTCGTCGCGTACTTCCTGCAGGCGGTGCTCAACCATGCGCAGGTAACGATAGCTGGCGCTCAAGCGCGTGACCTCGTCGGCTTCCAATAGCCCGAGCTCGCCGCAGCAGGCCAAGGTCGGTAGCAGCGAGCGATGACGCAGACGTGCTTCGCGTCCACCGCGCGTCAGCTGAAACAGCTGCGCGGTGAATTCGATCTCCCGTATGCCACCGCGACCGCGTTTAACGTCATCACGCAAGGCTTCGCTGCTCGCTTCGTTGTCGATCAGAGCCTTCATCTCGCGCAGGGCGTCGAGCGCGCCATAGTCAAGATAGCGGCGGAAGACAAAGGGTCGAATCAAGGCCTCAAGCGCACTACGGCAGGACGCGTCACCACACAGGGCACGTGCCTTGATCAAGGCATAACGCTCCCAGTCGCGGCCATGCACTGCGTAATAGTGTTCGATGGCGGCCAGGCTGCTGGTCAGCGGTCCGCTGTCGCCGAAGGGGCGCAGGCGCATGTCGACGCGGAACACATAACCATCGGCGGTTTTTTCATTTAACAGCCCGATCAGGTCACGCCCCAGGCGATCAAAATATTCCTGATGCTCGATGTCTTTGCGTCCGCCGCGGGTGACACCATCGCACTCATAGATAAACAGCAAATCGATATCGGACGAAAAATTGAGCTCGCCACCACCGAGCTTGCCCATGCCCAGCACCAGCAGGCTCAAAGGCACACCTTGTTCGTCGCAGGCCCGCCCGAAACGTGGTTCTAGATGACGGTGTAACCAGGCCACGGCGTGGCTGACCACGGCATCGGCAAAGGCGCTCAGTTCCGCCATCACCACTTCAACACTGATCCCGAATTGCAGATCACGCCAGGCCACACGCACCATTTCTTCGTGGCGCAAACCCCGTAAGGCGCTCTGGGCGACGCTGAACTCATGGCACTGAGCCAGTGCGTTTGCCACCAAGCCGTCGTAGGCCAGACGGTCGCGAGCCAGGCTCAGGGTTGGCGCGGCCAGCAGTTCCAGAAACGCGCTGGGTCGGCGTATGGCGTATTCCGCGATAAAGCTGCTTTTGCAGAATGCGGCGCTGATTTGCGCAGCCACGGAAGCCTCGATAGCGGGCGCTGCACAGTCCGCAAGCGCCTGTTGAAAACGTTCGAGCAGCCGTGCGGTGTCTTCCTGCAGCAGGGATGGCAGGGCGGCGAGCTTATCCATGGTGCGTTTGTTCCTTCTCATTTCGGCGCCATGGGCGGTTGATCAAAAAACCCGTGGCGGTGACACTCGCTCTGTCCCCGCGCCCACCGGTGGTCCGGGCATTGTTCAATAAACAGTCTTCAGCCGTCATGAGCACCACGCCGCGTCTAGAAAGCAAGTTGCCGGATGTCGGCACCACGATATTCACCATCATGTCGCAGATGGCCCACGATCATCAGGCCATCAATCTTTCCCAAGGTTACCCCGATTACGATGGTCCCGCGGCGCTTACCGAGCGCCTGGCCTACTACACCACCCATGGTCACAACCAGTACGCGCCGCTGGCCGGGGTGCCGGTGCTGCGCCAGCAGGTCGCGGCCAAGCTCGCGCGTTTTTACGACCATGCCATCGATGCCGATACGCAAGTCACCATCACGCCCGGTGCAACCGAAGCGATCTTCTGCGCGGTGCACGCCGTGGTACGCCCGGGTGATGAAGTCATCATGTTTGATCCGGTCTACGACAGTTACGACCCGGCCGTGCGCCTGGCGGGCGGCGTGCCGGTGCATCTGAGCCTGGCGGCACCCGCCTATCGTATCGACTGGGCGACGGTGCGGCGCGCCATTACGCCACGCACGCGCATGATCATGATCAACTCACCCCACAATCCCTCGGGCAGTGTGGTTGATGAGGATGATTTGGACGCGCTGTTGGCGATCGCCGAGCAGCACGACTTGATCGTGCTGTCGGACGAGGTGTATGAACATCTGGTGTACGACGGCCAACCGCACTGGAGTGTGCTGCGCAAACCGCGTCTCGCGGCGCGCAGCTACGCCATCTTCTCGTTTGGCAAAACCTTTCACGTGACCGGTTGGAAGACCGGCTATTGTGTGGCGCCGCCGGCTTTAATGGTGGAATTCAAACGCGTTCATCAGTTTGTCGCCTTCGTGACCGCCACGCCGCTGCAATACGCGCTGGCAGATTTCATGGCCCAGCATCCCGAACATCTTGACCAGCTGCCGGCCTTCTACCAGCGCAAGCGGGATCTTTTTAACAGCGCCATGGCCGGCTCGCGTTTTCGCCTTACACCCAGCGCCGGCACATTTTTTCAGTTGGCGGAATACAGCGCCGTGTCGACGCTGACCGATCGGCAGATGGTGGAATGGTTGACCAAGGACGTCGGCGTGGCGGCCATCCCGATGTCGGTGTTTTATCAAACGCCACCGGCGCAGCGTTATGTGCGCTTCTGTTTCTGCAAGGAAGATGAGACTTTGCGTGCCGCGGCGGCCAAACTCTGCAAACTGTGAATCGCGGTCCTGCTCAAGGCTCCCGTTCGACGCGGTAATCACCGTCCAGCACCTGCGGTGAAGGCGTCGCACGAGCGCCGGAGGACCGTGTTGCGGACCTGCGCATGACGCCCAGCATAAGGCCAGCACCGAGCGCGCGCGCCAGGCG
>JANOXY010000138.1:0-7547 GCA_031418675.1 Pseudomonadota bacterium | reverse complement strand
CCTTGAGGGAAGCGATCAAAACCCACTGATAAGTCATGAGGTCAGCAGGCAACGGCTGACCTCATTTTGCTTGTCGGTGAGCGGCGTTGATCGATGTGACTTGCCTCCCGACGGCTCGTGATTGTTGGTGTTTCGGACGAGTTTTTGGCTGCGCCAATTGGACTCGCCCGAGCCCCGACCCAGTTATTCAGGACTCATCCCATGCAGGATCGTATTTTCGCTCAGGGCATCACTTTCGATGACGTCTTGCTGGAGCCCGCCTATAGCGAGTTGCTCCCTTCCGAATGCGACGTCAGTACGCGGCTGACCAAGAACATCCGGCTCAACGTCCCCGTGATGAGCAGCCCGATGGACACCGTCACGGAGAGCGATATGGCGATCGCTCTCGCCCAAGAGGGCGGCATCGGCATCATCCACAAGAACATGACCATCGAGCAGCAGATGCTGCAGGTCGATCGCGTCAAACGCAGCGAGCACGGCGTCATCGTCGATCCGGTCACGCTCCCGCCAGAAGCGACCGTCGCTCAAGTCCGCGAGATCATGGATCAACGCAACATCGGCGGCGTCCCGATCGTGTCGGCGGACGGCATCCTCAGGGGCATCATGACCCGCCGCGACCTGCGGTTTTTGGACTCCGAGACGAAGCTGATCGCCGAGGTCATGACCAAAGACAATCTCGTGACCGCTCACGAGCACACCGACTTAGTCTCAGCACAACGAATGCTCCTCGAAAATAAGGTCGAGAAACTTTTACTGATTGACGATGAATACCGATTGAAGGGACTAATCACGATCAAGGACATCGACAAGAACCTGCGTTTCCCGCGTGCTTCGAAGGATTCACGGGGGCGGCTACGAGTCGGTGCTGCGATTGGGGTCGGCGACTTTCTTCGGGCCGAGAGCTTGATCAAGGCCGGAGTTGATGTGCTGACGGTCGATAGTGCTCACGGCCATTCGAAGAACGTCATCGAGACGGTGCGTGAGCTGAAACGGAGATGGTCGATCGATGTGATCGCGGGAAACATTGCCTCGGAAGAGGGAGCCCGCGATTTGGTGAAGGCCGGGGCGGATGCGATCAAAGTGGGCATCGGACCGGGCTCGATCTGCACTACGCGCATCGTCACCGGTATCGGTGTGCCACAGATCACGGCTGTGGCAAGCGTGGCTGAGCGTCTGGCCAAGAGCGGCGTGCCTTTGATCTCCGATGGCGGTGTGCGCTATTCCGGTGATATCGCCAAGGTGCTCGCAACCGGTGCCCACAGCGTCATGATCGGTTCGTTGTTTGCCGGTGCCGAAGAAGCACCGGGTGAGGTCGAATTGTTTCAGGGGCGTTCCTATAAGTCCTATCGCGGCATGGGTTCGCTGGGCGCGATGGCGCAGACCCATGGCTCGTCCGATCGTTATTTCCAGGAGGCGGGCGAAATCGAGAAGCTCGTGCCGGAAGGCATCGAGGGTCGCGTGCCCTACAAAGGGCCGCTGTCGGCCATCGTGCATCAGATGCTGGGCGGTGTACGTGCTGCCATGGGTTATACCGGCTGTCGCAACATGGTCGAGCTGCGCTCCAAGCCCAGATTCCTCAAGGTGACGGCCGCCGGTATGCGCGAAAGCCATGCCCATGACGTGCAGATCACCAAAGAAGCGCCCAATTACCGTCTTGATTGATTTCCGTCGCGCGCCGCGCGACGAGCCGTGAGCATACAAGCGATGTCCAGCACCCTAGGCGCGAATGGCGATGTGCACGCCGATCGCATTCTGATCCTCGATTTTGGTGCGCAATACACCCAGTTGATCGCGCGGCGTGTGCGCCAAGCCCAGGTTTATTGTGAGATCCGCCCTTTTGACATCAGCATGGATGCCGTGCGGGCCTTTAATCCCCGCGGCATGATTCTCTCGGGTGGGCCGGAATCGGTCTACGACAACGCGCAGTTTCGCGCGCCGGATGGCGTGTTCGAACTCGGTGTGCCGGTGCTTGGCATCTGTTACGGCATGCAGACCATGGCCGTGCAACTCGGTGGCAGAGTCGAACCCGCGCCGGAGCGCGAGTTTGGTTACGCCCAGGTGCGCGCCCGTGGTCACTCGCAGCTGTTCCGTGACATTCAAGATCACAGCAACGACCAGGGCCATGGCCTGCTCGATGTGTGGATGAGTCATGGTGATCATGTCACGCAACTACCGCCGGGTTTTAAGCTGATCGGATCTAGCGATAACGCACCGATCGCGGCGATGGCCGATGAAACACGCCGCTTCTACGCCGTGCAGTTCCACCCTGAAGTTACCCATACCCATCAAGGTCAGGCCATTCTCGCGCGTTTCGTGCACGAGATATGTGGCTGTGGTTCGCGGTGGAATCCGACCAATATCATCCAGGACAGCATCGCCCGCGCGCGCGCGATGGTAGGTGAACAACGGGTCTTGTTGGGATTGTCCGGCGGCGTTGATTCTTCGGTGGTCGCCGCGCTGCTGCATGAAGCCATCGGTGATCGCCTGACCTGCGTATTTGTTGATAACGGTCTGCTGCGCTTGAACGAATCCGAGCAGGTGATGGCAACCTTTGCGGCCAACATGGGCGTAGACGTACGCTGTGTTGATGCCACCGAGCAGTTCTTAGGTGCCCTTGCCGGGGTCGACGATCCGGAAGCCAAACGTAAGGTCATCGGTCGCACCTTCATTGAAGTATTCGATGCGCAGGCCAGCAGCATTGATGGCGTAACATTTCTTGCGCAGGGCACAATCTATCCTGATGTCATCGAGTCAGCCGGTGCCGCCTCGGGGAAAGCCCATGTCATCAAATCCCATCACAACGTCGGTGGTCTGCCGGCCCATATGAAACTGCAGCTGATCGAACCACTGCGCGAATTGTTCAAAGACGAAGTGCGTGAAGTGGGGGTGGCGCTGGGCCTGCCGCGTGAGATGGTCTATCGGCATCCCTTTCCCGGCCCCGGCCTCGCTGTACGCATTCTGGGCGCAGTGCGGCGCGAATACGCTGAGACCTTGCGTCGTGCCGACGCCATCTTTATCGAAGAGCTTTATCGTCACGGACTCTACGACAAGGTCAGCCAGGCCTTTGCCGTATTTCTGCCGGTCAAGTCGGTCGGGGTGCAGGGCGATGCGCGGCGCTACGAGCACGTCATTGCCTTGCGCGCGGTTGAGACGGTGGATTTCATGACCGCCCATTGGGCGCATTTGCCCTACGATTTTCTCGATCTCTGCTCGCGGCGCATCATCAATGAGGTCGCGGGCGTGTCGCGCGTGGTTTACGACATCTCGGGTAAACCACCGGCAACGATTGAGTGGGAGTGAGCGCGCCGTGCCCGCCCTAACGAGCACTACATGACCATCGGCCGACGGAAAACTTAATCACGATGGCACTTGCCACTCCCGCCACCCTTGCTTTGCGTGCCCTGGGTGTCACCTTCGAACTGCGCACCTACGACTACGATGCCAGCGCCGACCGCGTTGGCCTGCAGGCGGCCGAAGCCTTGGCTGAACCGGCCTCGCGGGTGTTAAAAACCTTGATCGCCCAGCTTGACGGTAAGCCAATCTGCATCGTGCTGCCTTCCGATCGCGAAGCGAGCATGAAAAAAGTCGCGGCAGCGTTTGGCGGTAAAAGTGCAGCGATGATGCCGGTGCCGGACGCTGAACGGCTCACCGGTTACAAGGTCGGTGGTATCAGCCCTTTTGGGCAGAAGAAAAAGCTGCGCACCGTGGTCGATGCATCAGCGACCAGTGAGACCTATGTGTATGTCAACGGCGGACAACGCGGTTTGCAGATCCGGATAGCGCCCGGCGATTTGATCAAGGCCAGCGACGCGCTAACGGCGGCGATCGCCGTCTGAAGAACGCTTGGCCAAAGCGGGATGTTGTGGGTCGATGCCTGTGCCGTCCCGTAGCCGCTGCAATCCGTCGGCCTGGACTCGATACAGACCCGCTTCGCTGACAATGTAGTCCATGGCGATATCGTAGCTTTGAGGCCGGATGGTCGCGATGCGCGTCACTTCGAACGTCACGCCGATTTTGAGCGGCATCGGTGTCATCGCCGCGAGGGTGCGATCAAAATAACCCGCCCCATAACCCAGTCGATAACCCTGCTCATCGAATCCGACGGGTGGCATCAGCACCACCTGGGGTACGACCAGTGGCGTGCCGTTGAGCATGGCCAATGCGAAGGCCCCTTTGACCAGCGGCGCACCCGGCCAAAATAAACGGAACTCCAGTGGCAGACCGCGTCCCAACACGACCGGTAATGCGGTTGCGGCGCCGGCCGCGCGCCAGTCATCGAGCAGGGGTCGCAGATCCGGTTCGCCTTTAAACGGCACGTAGTAGGCGATGGTGAGCCCACGCACTGCGGGTAGCGCAGCGCGCAGGTGCGCATGCATTGCATCGGTGCCGTGCTGACGCGCACTGGCGTTGATGGCCAGACGGGCGGTCAGCAGCTCGCCACGTTATGCCGTGCGCCAGTTCTGGAGACCTTCCATCACGACACTTTATCCTCGAGACGATCACGCAAGATGAGTCCGCGTCGTCGCGTCATGATATCCCGGCGACGAACAGGCGGCTGATCAATGCCGTCGGTGATGAACTCGAGAAAGCGCAGCACGAGACTTGTATAGGATGGCTGTGATATCACTGCTGCCTGCAACGCCCGAGCGACTATGCCAGAACAGTCCACCATCCCTCTCGACGCCGACGTGCAAGGCGCGCGCGACCGGTATTTCATGCTGCGCGCGCTGACCCTCGCGCGCCGCGCCGAATCCGCCGGTGAGGTACCGGTGGGCGCCGTGCTCACGTGTGACGGGGAAGTGCTGGGCGAGGGCTGGAACTGCCCGGTCAGCAGCATGGATCCGACCGCCCACGCCGAAATCCTGGCCTTACGCGCCGCGGCGACCCGGCGGCACAACTACCGCCTGCCGGGCACCACGCTCTATGTGACGCTGGAGCCCTGCGCGATGTGCGCTGGCGCCATCGTTCAGGCGCGCGTCGCGCGGGTGGTGTTTGGCGCCCACGATCCCCGCACCGGTGCGGCAGGCAGCGTATTAAATGTGCTCGACCACCCCATCCTCAATCATCGCGCCGCCTTGACTACCGGCGTCGAAGCGGAGGCCTGTGCGATGTTATTAGTCGAATTCTTCAAAAGCCGTCGCGCTGCGGCGCGCAAGTCATGAGCAGCTGTCCCAGCCAGGATGAGCTCGAAGCCAGCGCCCGCGCGCTTGGCAGTGCCCTGCTCGAACGGGGCTGGCGCATGGCCACAGCCGAATCCTGCACCGGCGGCTGGATAGCCCAGGTGATGACCGCCACCGCCGGCAGTTCCGACTGGTTCGAAGGTGCGCTGGTCACCTATTCCAATGCCGCGAAGATCAGTCTGCTTGGGGTCGACGCCATGACCATCGAGCGGTTTGGTGCCGTCAGTATCGAAACCGCCGCGCAAATGGCCGATGGCGCCCAACGGGTGCTGGGCGTAGAGGTGGCGGTGTCCGTGACCGGCGTAGCGGGACCCGGCGGCGGTTCGCCCGACAAACCAGTCGGCACCGTGTGTTTTGGCTTCACCTTAGCCGGTCGCAGTGCATTGACCGAACGCCAGGTGTTTCCTGGCGACCGTCGCGAGGTGCGGGCTCGCACCGTGGCCCATGCCCTGGCGCGCTTGCTGTCGATCCTGGACTGAAGCCTACGCGATCCGCGGGCAGAATCGTTCGTATTGAGTCGATTCCGCTCGCTTCCAGGGTGCGCCGCCAAGCCTGCGTGTGATGGCCGCTCACAGCGGCCGTTTTCGATTAAAGGGTCCGGTCATCTGTGTAATAATCCGGGCCGCTGAATCACATACGGGTCATTTCATGAAGAGGACAAACAATATGGACGACAACAAGCAAAAAGCGCTAGGAGCGGCGCTGTCCCAGATCGAAAAACAATTTGGCACCGGCTCGATCATGCGCATGGGCGACGGCGGTACCGTGCCCGATATCGAGGTCGTATCAACTGGTTCGCTGTCGCTGGACATCGCGCTGGGCGTTGGTGGTCTGCCACGCGGAAGGGTGGTAGAGATCTTCGGTCCGGAATCCTCCGGTAAAACGACCTTGGCCCTGCACGTGGTGGCCGAAATTCAGAAAAAAGGCGGCACGGCGGCGTTCATCGATGCGGAGCACGCCTTGGACCCGCAGTACGCCGAACGCTTGGGCGTTAACGTCAAGGATCTGCTGGTCTCGCAGCCCGATACCGGTGAACAGGCCCTCGAAATCACCGACATGCTGGTGCGCTCCGGTGCGGTTGATTGCATCATCGTCGATTCGGTGGCGGCCTTGGTGCCGAAGGCTGAAATCGAAGGTGAGATGGGTGACACCCACGTCGGCCTGCAGGCGCGTCTCATGTCCCAGGCCCTGCGCAAGCTGACTGGTAACGTCAAACGCTCCAATACGCTGATTGTTTTCATCAACCAGATCCGCATGAAGATAGGCGTGATGTTCGGCAATCCGGAAACCACCACCGGTGGCAACGCATTGAAGTTCTACGCTTCGGTGCGGCTTGATATCCGTCGCATTGGCTCACTCAAGCGTGGTGAGGAAATCATTGGCAACGAGACGCGCGTGAAAGTGGTCAAAAACAAGGTCGCGCCGCCGTTCCGCCAGGCTGTATTCGACATTCTCTATAACGAGGGTGTATCACTCGAAAGCGAGCTCATCGAGCTGGGTGTCGAGAATAACTTCGTCGACAAGACCGGCGCCTGGTACAGCTATAAGGGCGAGCGGATGGGGCAGGGTAAGGACAATGTCCGGCAATATCTGAAGGACAATCCCAAAATCGCGGCGGAGATCGAGGCCAGTATCCGTGCCGTGGCGATTACGTCCAACGCGGCAGCGGCAGCAAGTGCGGTTGAGGATGATCTCGACGAGTTGGAGGAAGCCTGAGCGACGAGCCTCGACGCGGCGCGCGCGACCTGGCGGTCAGCGCGCTTGCGCGGCGTGAACACAGCCGCCGCGAGCTTGAACGCAAGCTCAGCGCAAAAGGACTCGAGCACGACGATATTTCCGACGCGCTTGATGACCTGGCTGACGAAGGACTGCAGAAAGACGAGCGCTACGCCGATGTTTTCATTCGCAGTCGGGCCGCACGCGGTTACGGGCCGCGACGTATCGAGCAGGAACTGAAATCGCGCGGCGTGGAACAGGCACTGGTACGCAGTGCCTTGAACGCTGCCGAGATCGATTGGGATGAACTCGCGCGCGATACCCGACGCAAAAAATTTCGAGGCAAGCCCGCTGATGCACAGGAACGCGCCAAGCAGATGCGTTTCCTCGAGTACCGCGGTTTTGATGCCGCCCAGATTCGACAAGCACTAACACAAGCAGCGAGCGATGAAGACCTCTGACATCCGCAGTGCGTTCCTGGATTATTTCAAGGAACATGGCCATACCGTTGTTGATTCCAGTGCGCTGGTGCCGGGCAACGATCCGTCGCTGTTATTTACCAATGCCGGCATCAAAACCGCGGTACTCGAGGAAACGCATCTGCTTGGCGCGGTCCTGTGCATCAGCGGGCTTGCCTCGAAATTTTTTGCG
>JANOXY010000137.1:0-1910 GCA_031418675.1 Pseudomonadota bacterium | reverse complement strand
GCTCGCCGCCACGGAGCAGGCCTTCTCTAATCCTTCAACAGGGTCCGGGCGATCACGCGACCGGCACACGGCAATGCTGGCGCGAGGAACCGGGCGTTCCTGGCGCTTATTTCATCGCACAAATGCAGGAGAGGGGATTATGAGCACGGTCGTGCCACCACCGCCGCCACGAATTACGCGTGGCCATTCAATTGCCAACTGGATGATGGATCGCAAGTGGTTCTCTTTCGCGATCATCATGGTCCCGACCATTGTGCTGGCGTTTTATATTCCCCACATCAAGGTCTTTTCGCGCTTCGCCGATCTGTTGCCGGCCAAGCACGAATACATCGTCAACTACAACCGCATGAAGCAGACCTTCGGCGGTGCGAATGTGGTGACCATGGCGCTGGAGACCACTGATCCGGCGGCCGATGTGTTTACCTTTGAGACACTCAAGAAAATCGTTCACATCACCGAGCAAGTCGACTTGATCGGCGGCGTCAACCATTATCAGGTGGCGAGCATCGCCCACCCCAAGATCCGCCGCATCCGCACCACCGCCGGTGGCCTCATCAAGTCCGAGCCGGTCCTGCCCAAGGACCTGCCGACCGAAGCCGATGCGTTAAAACAGTTGCGCGAAGAATCGTTCAACAATGACATCGTCTACGGCACCTACCTCTCGACCGACGGCCGTGCCGCATTGCTGGTGGCTGGCTTCGACGAAGAGCGACTCGATTACGTTGACATTCATACCAAGCTCCAGACATTAAAAAACGAAGTTGAAAAAGACGGCAAGACGCGGCTCTACATCGCCGGCGAGCCGATGCTGAAGGGCTGGATCTACTACTACTCCCACGAGCTGTTCAGGATTTTTGCCGTTACCGGCATCGTCATGGTGTTACTGCTCGCTTTCCATTTTGGCTCGGTCACCGGCGTGGTCGTACCGACCCTGGGCACGGTGCTGTCGGCCATCTGGGGTCTCGGTTTTGTCGGCTTCATGCAGTACAACCTCGACCCTTTGATCCTGGTGGTGCCGATTCTGATCTCGGCCCGAACGGCGTCCCATTGCGTGCAGATGATGGAGCGCTTCTACGACGAAATTCGCGTCGGGCGCGACAAGGAGTCGGCGGTCCGCATCGCTATGGGCGAGCTGATCCTGCCGGCTGGCCTCGGTATTCTGGCCGACGCCATGGCGCTTCTGGTGCTGGCACTGTCTTCGATGCCGCTAATTGCCAAGCTCGGTTACTACTGCGCGTTCTGGGGCATGTCCAATCTCATCACCGTGGCGGTGCTGGTGCCGCTGATCATGTCGGTGTTGCCCACACCCCACGTCACCCTGCAGGAAGAACACAAACATCTGCCCTCGCGCATGATGCACGCCCTGGGCGTATTCCTGGTCGGGCCCAAAGCTTCGGCGGTGATCTTTGCGGGAGCGGTGGCGCTGACCGCCTGGTCGTTCTACTACGGCTGGCATGTGGACATCGGCGAAAAACAACCGGGTTCGCCCATCCTGTTCCAGGATCAGGAATACAACGTAGCGGCCAAGACTATCGCCGATCACTTCGCGGGGGCCAATCAGCTCAATATCTTCTTCGAGGGGGACGCGCCCCATAAGATGAAAGACCCGAAGGTGGTGGCGGTGATGGAGGAATTCGGTCGTTACATGGGCGGCACATCTAACTTTGGTGGCACACGCGATATTCCGCATCTGGTGCGGTCCATCAATCGTCTCTATCACTACGATGACCCGCGCTGGTCCCTGATCCCGACCACACAAAAGGACATCGGCAATACCTTGTTCATGTACGAAGCAGGCGCGGCGGTGCCGGGTGTGATTCTCGAATACATGGATCTTGAAGGTCGCACCGCCAACTTCACGGTGTTCTACAAAGACGCCACCGGCAAAACGGTGTCCGAGGCCATCGCCA
>JANOXY010000136.1:0-1927 GCA_031418675.1 Pseudomonadota bacterium | reverse complement strand
AGGTGCACGACGGTGTGACAGCCGGAGAGTGCCGTCTCCCAGGACGTGCCGCCGTCGATCGCGCCCACCGGCACGGACGCCGGGTCCACATCGCCGGCCGTGCGAAGCGCCGCTCTGAATGGCCGACCTTCGGCACGCAGGCGCTGCGTCAGCGCACGCCCGACGAATCCGGAAGCACCGGTGATCAGGAGCACGGAGGATTCGCTCAGGACGGTTCCGGTGCCGGTCCGGCCACTGCCTTGACGTAGTGCGAGGAGGCCTTGAGCATCGGACGTTCGATGAAGGTCCACGACAACCAGGCCGCCGCAGCGATAAAGATCACGCTCGCTGCACTTGCGGCAATGCAATCGCGGCACCGATCACAACGATCCCGAGCGTCAGAGGCCTGAGCATCGGCTGCAGCATTGCCGGCATGAAAATCAGAAGAGGTAGTGCGATAGCCATGGCCATGAGCATCCGACGACGCGAGACACCGCGATACCACCACGCGGCTGCGCCTATCGCAAAATAGGCAAGTTGGCCTGGTAGCTGCCGCGCCAGGATCTGGTAGGTCCCCTTGCCGGTGTCGTGAACGACTCTCTCCAGCAACATCGGGTATAGAACCGAAGCCACGTAGACCAAGCCGACCACGACCCAGGGCCGGGAACCTCGGGCGAACCATACCAGCAGTGGCACTATGATGTAGAAACCGACTTCGAGCTTGATGGTCCAGAGAGCACCATTTACCGCATGCCACGGATTGTCGGCAAAAACCCCCGGCAGGTCGGGCGCCAGAAAATTCAGGAAAAGCAGGTTCGCCACAACATGGCGCAGCCAGGCTCCCGAAAAGTACTCGGTCGTGCTGGACGACGTGATCAACCACCCAAGCAGCGCGCAACCCAGTATCACGGAAGCATACGCAGGGTAGATGCGCCGGATACGCTTTTCCCAGTAGTCCCCAGGACCCGTGGAGCGCTCGTAGCTCATGACCACCAAGTAGCCGCTGATCACGAAGAATCCCTCGACCGCCAGTTCGCTAGACAGCGCAACCGAAAGGAAGGCCAGTGCCGGCTCCGCCGACAAAGCATGGAGATGCACCAGCATCACCATCGATGCAAACACCAGTCGCAGCAGATCGAAATTGTTGCCCCGACTCACGCGCCCGGCTTCCCGTGAAGCTCTCCATCTCGGTGGTGAGTCACGGCCAGTCCGCACTTGCCGCACAGCTTCTTCAGGACATCGCCCGGCTCGCCCCGGCGGATACCGAAGTCATCCTCACGATCAACGTACCCGAGCCGCTGGATCTGTCGACCCCCACCTATCCTTTTGGCTTGAGGGTGATCCGCAACGGCCACGCCAAGGGATTCGGGGCGAACCACAACGCCGCATTCACGGTGGCTGAAGGCCGGTTCTTCGCCGTGCTGAATCCGGATATCCGGCTCATCGACGACCCGTTCCCGTTGCTTCTCGAGGCGGCAGCGGAGTCGGGTGTCGGCGTGGCCGCGCCGCTGGTGCTTTCGACGGCAGGCACGTTGGAGGACAGCGCACGCCGCTTTCCAACGCCCATGACAATTGCGCGCAAGCTCCTGATCGGTTCTCATGAACCGGATTATCCCATCGACGGGCAGCGAATCTCGCCCGACTGGGTGGCGGGAATGTTCATGCTTTTCTGCCGCGATTCCTTTGCGGCGGTAAACGGCTTCGACCAGCGCTACTTCCTCTACTACGAGGATGTCGACCTGTGCTGGCGCCTGCGGCGTGCTGGACTTGCGGCGGTGGTGGTCACGACTGCACGCGTGGTGCATGACGCCCGCCGCGACAGTCATCGCAAGCTCCCATTCCTGCGACACCACGTGAGCGGCATGACCCGGTTTTTCATCCGACGCGGGCTGTCGATCTTCAACCCGCCACGCGCCTGACGGCCACGATCGCCAACCGGCGCGCGAAC
>JANOXY010000135.1:0-19300 GCA_031418675.1 Pseudomonadota bacterium | reverse complement strand
GTCGGCTGTTGTCCATTCGATCAAATCAATCTCCGTTTCAGCACCGGATTGCCGCAGGCGAATTAGCGGGGCGTAGTCTCGATCGTTGTACCACGCGCGCGCGTGCTCCATATCTGGAAACTCAACGAGAACCATCGCCGCGGGCGATGTCTCTTTGCCTTCCAGCTTCTCCACTGCCAAAGAGCGGCACAGGACCTTTCCTTTGTGCCGATCATAGAGCGGCCCGAGCTTCTCAAGGTATTCTCCGAGCCAAGTCGGATCGTTGTTCTTGACCACTCGTCCAATCATGTAAGCGGGCATATGAGCCTCCAAGTCTTCTTTGAATTTGTTATGTCCGATTGCCTCGGGACCCTACCTTCGGCGGGGCGCTACAATTTCGAGCTTTATGCGCTAGCGATCAAGAGAGAACACTAAGTAGTCGATAGGCGGCATTGGTGTTCTTTCTTCTGTGCCGAATGCAGCGCGGTTTGATTCCTGACGCCCACGGCCCGCGTTCCGCCGCGGCCGAGCGAAGCGAGGCCGTCGGCTGGTACGCATAGTTGTGCGTCAGGTTCAAGACGGCCCCCCAGGTGAGGCGAGAGGCGCAGGGGCTTTCTTGAGTCGATGCACAGCAAATGTGCCCCGTACGCCATTAACGTAGAACACGATGAACATTAGGACGACCACCGCCATATGGCTTGGAACTGAGGCGGAGCTATTTATCTGGTTTAGCAGATAGAACGCCAAGGCGAGCACGGCACAGATTCGAGAGAGCTTTCTCGTGCCAAAGCCAAGCGCACCAAAGATTGCGGCATCGACCAGCGCCCAATGATTTAGCCCGGGAATGAGGTGAAACCCCGCAAGACTTGCAAGGGCAAGCGCTCCAGTTATACCAGCGCATATGAAGGCGGCAGCCGCGCCGCCGTTGGCTAGCTCCACCGCCTCCTTATGGCTTTCGATCTTGCCCCAGAACTTGAAAATATTGTGGGTGCTACCAGCCATGACATCTCCCTGACGCACAACGGTTAATGTCCGTCACCAAGACGTGTTGAAACCCGTCGCATCGACAGGATCTTCTGCTTCGAGATTTGGAAGACGTTTTTAAAAGGGCTAGGGATGTCACGTAATTTCCTGATCTGCCACACCTGTTTGTACGATCAATAGAAGCACTATCGGCTTGCTTGGGCGGTGACGTAGAAAAAGGCGTCAGCTACATGGCCTTAGTGAAGTAACACTTTTTCGCAACACTTACCGGGCGGCACTCAGTTGAATCGGCTCACCAACGCAGTCGGTTAGGAGTGCGCCGCCTCAGCCAAAATTGATCTTAGCCTCGAGGTTCGTGCGCGAGTCTGCGTTACTCAGTGCTTCTTCCAGGGTGATACGCTCTTCCTTGAACAGCGCATGCAGGGCCATATCGAATGTCTGCATGCCGCGTTGGCCGCTGCCTTCCATGGCCTCTTTGATTGCAAAAACTTCGCCTTTGAGGATGAGATCGGCGATGTGTGGTGTATTGACCATCACTTCGATGGCGGCGCAACGTTTGCCATCTATAGCTTTGACCAGGCGCTGGGAGATGACGGCACGCAGGTTCAATGACAGATCCATGAACAGCTGCTTGTGCATGTCGTGGGGGTACAGATTGATGACACGTTCCATTGCCTGGTTAGCGTTGTTGGCGTGCATGGTCGAGATCGCGAGGTGACCGGTGTTGCACAATTCGAGGGCCGCTTCGATGGTTTCCCGGTCACGAATCTCGCCGATCAGAATGACGTCGGGCGCTTCACGCAGGGACGCGCGCAGCGCGTTGCGGTAGCTCAAAGTGTCAACGCCAACTTCGCGTTGATTGATGATGGATTTCAGATTGGGATGCGAAAACTCGACGGGGTCCTCGATGGTGAGGATGTGTCCACTCATGGCGCGATTACGCTCGTTGATCATGGCCGCTAGCGTGGTCGATTTGCCGGAGCCCGTGGCTCCGACCATCAAGACCAGGCCACGTTTAGCCATGACTAGCTCTGAAAGAATGTCCGGCAGTCCAAGCGCGGAAATCTCGGGGATCTCGGCCGGAATGCGGCGCAATACTATGCTCACTTCGCCGCGTTGACGGAAGATGTTCACGCGGAAGCGCGCAGATTTGTCCGCTAATGCGATGGCAAAATCGCATTCCAGGGTGTCTTCGAAGGACTTTATCTGGCGGTCGTTCATGATGCCGTAGGCGGCAGCTTTGACAACTTCACCAGTCAGCTGGGTCTTGCCGACTGAGTTGATGGTGCCTTCTATTTTTATCTTGACCGGCGCGCCAACCGTGAGGAACAGGTCCGAGCCGTTTTTGTCGCGCAGCAGTTGCAGGTAGGGCGTGATATCCATGGAGGCTCCAGGCTGGGCGTGTGGCGATTAGCGCAGGAAACCGGTTTCTTCTTCGGTCTCTTCGAGTCGGAGTCCGACGGCATCTTCGAGCGGGTTGCGGCCGCGCGCGGCCTTGCCTTCGAGCTTGATACGCAGCCTTAGCTCGTTTTGGGAATCGGCGTTGCGGATGGCATCGTCAAATGAGATGTGATCAGCTTCGTAAAGATCAAACAGTGCCTGGTCAAAGGTCTTCATGCCAAGCTCGTTGGACTTGGCCATGATTTCTTTGATGCCGTGCACTTCGCCCTTGAGGATGAGGTCAGAGATCAGGGGCGAGTTCATCAGAATTTCGATAGCGGCGACACGACCTTTGCCGTCGACCTTCTTCATGAGTCGTTGCGAAATTACCGCCTTGAGATTCAGGGACAAATCCATCAGCAGCTGCGCGCGACGTTCTTCGGGAAAGAAGTTAATAATGCGATCCAGCGCCTGGTTGGAACTATTGGCGTGCAGCGTCGCCATGGCCAGGTGGCCGGTTTCGGCAAACGCGATACCAAACTCCATTGTTTGACGATCACGGATTTCGCCAAGCAGGATGACATCGGGTGCCTGGCGCAGGGTGTTTTTGAGCGCGATGTCCCAGTCGTCGGTGTCCACGCCAACCTCGCGCTGCATGATGATGCAGTTTTTGTGAGGGTGGACGTACTCGATCGGATCTTCGATGGTGATGATATGGCCGTATGAATTTGCGTTGCGGTGATCGATCATTGCCGCCAACGAGGTGGACTTACCTGAGCCTGTGCCACCGACCAGGATCACCAAGCCGCGTTTGGTCATCACGACGTCTTTCAGTACGCCAGGCAGGCCGAGCTTTTCGATAGTTGGTACGTCGGTTTCAATGGTGCGAAGCACCAGTCCACAGGAGCCTTGCTGGATAAAGGCATTGCAACGGAAGCGACCGATGCCGGTCGGCGCGATGGCGAAGTTACATTCCTTGGTGGCTTCGTACTCTTTGATCTGCCGATCATTCATGACCGCGTAGGCGAGGGCTTTGGTGTTGTCCTGGGTGAGCTTGGTTTTGGAGACCGGGGTGACCTTGCCGTCGATCTTGATGGCCGGCGGAAAGTCACGGGTGATGAATAAATCCGAGCCTTTTTTCTCGACCATCAAGGTCAAGAGATCTCGCATGTACTTAATAGCTTGGTCGCGTTCCATCTCGATCTCCCGGGACCACCATAGACCCCATATTCAACCTTGAGCGTTGTTGTCGGCGGCGTCGTACTAGAAGTTGTCTTTGTTGGTCGCCTTCAGACGGGCTTCCTGGCGCGTCACCAAGTTCTTTGCGACCATCCCCTGCAGACATTGGTCCAGGGTCTGCATGCCGTATTGCTGTCCGGTCTGGATGGCCGAATACATTTGCGCGATTTTGTTTTCGCGAATGAGGTTACGGATGGCGGGCGTGCCGATCATGATTTCATGGGCTGCGATGCGACCGCCACCGACTTTCTTCAACAACGATTGCGAAATGACCGCGCGCAGCGACTCCGACAGCATGGCGCGCACCATGTCTTTTTCTTCGGCGGGAAAGACGTCGACGATGCGATCGATGGTCTTGGCGGCGGAGCTGGTGTGCAGCGTGCCAAACACCAGATGGCCGGTCTCGGCAGCGGACAAAGCGAGGCGAATGGTTTCCAGATCACGCATTTCGCCCACCAGAATGACGTCGGGGTCTTCACGCAGGGCGGAGCGCAGCGCCTGGTTGAAACCGAGCGTGTCGCGATGGACCTCGCGCTGATTGATGAGGCATTTTTTGGATTGGTGAACGAACTCGATGGGGTCCTCGATGGTGAGGATATGGCCGTACTCGGTTTCGTTTTTGTGGTTGACCATTGCCGCCAGGGTGGTGGACTTGCCGGAGCCGGTCGGACCGGTCACCAACACCACGCCGCGTGGGTAATCAGCGATGCTCTTGAAGGTTTCCGGGGCTTTCAGGTCTTCCAGGGAGAGAATTTCCGAGGGGATGGTGCGGAACACTGCACCTGCGCCACGGTTCTGATTGAACGCATTGACGCGAAAGCGAGCCAGGCCTGGAATTTCAAAGGAAAAATCGCATTCGAGAAATTCTTCGTAGTCCTTACGCTGCTTGTCGTTCATGATGTCGTAGACGAGATCATGAACGGTCGTGTGATCGAGGGCCGGGACGTTAATGCGTCGCACGTCGCCATCGACGCGGATCATGGGCGGTAATCCGGCCGACAGATGCAAGTCTGAGGCGCGGTTTTTGACGCCGAAAGCTAGCAGCTCACCAATATCCATCAAACAATCCTCATGGCGCTGTTTATCGACTAGGTCTTTCCGGCCCGGTGTGCTTCCCACCACGTCGCGTGGGACGCGCTCAAGTAACACGCGACGCCAGTCGGCGAGGTGGGGCCTTCACTGCGTGGCCAAACTTTAACAAGATCTCTCTGTACATACCAACGAGGTGAGCCATGCAGGGCCACAACATGACTGACATGCAGGAGCTGGCGCAGCGCCTCGCGCGCTTACGGGAATCGATTCGGCAGTGCGAGGTACGCTATGCACGCGTGCCCGACAGTGTCGCGCTGCTTGCGGTCAGCAAGCAGCAATCAGCCCAGGCAATTGCGCAAGCGCTCGCCGCGGGGCAGCGTGCGTTTGGCGAAAACTACCTCCAAGAAGCGCAAGCGAAGATCGCTAGTCTCGCCGCGCAGCCCATCGAGTGGCACTTCATCGGTCCTGTACAGGGCAATAAAACGGCCGAAGTTGCCGCTAACTTTAGCTGGGTGCATACCCTGGACAGGATACGTATCGCGGAACGGCTGAATAAGCAGCGCCCACCCGAGCTGCCGCCCTTGAACGTGCTGATCCAGGTGAATGTCAGCGGCGAGGAGAGCAAACACGGCATCTCCGCCGAAACGCTGCCAGCGCTGGTCGACGCAGTTGCGGTTCTGCCGCGCCTGCGACTGCGCGGGCTCATGACGATGCCGGCGCCAAGTACGGACTTCGGCACTCAGCGCGCCGCTTTCGCACGCCTGGCCGAACTCGCGCGCAGCGCTGCAATACCCATGGACACGCTGTCGATGGGTAGCAGTGACGATTTCGAAGCGGCGATCGCGGAAGGCTCGACGATGGTAAGACTGGGCACCGCCGTGTTCGGGCCGCGCCGGGCGGACGCGTGATAAACTCGCGCTAAAGACCCTAGACAGCACTTGATGGATCCTCTCTTTGCCTTTATTGGCGGCGGCAATATGGGCAGCGCCCTGGTCGGCGGACTGTTGGCCGCTGGTCACCCGCCATCGCGCATTCGTGTCGCCGACAGCGAAGCAAGCTGCCGCGCCAGCTGTGCCAGTCGTTATGGCGTGGTGGTCACGGCTGACAATCTGGAGGCTTGTCGTGACGCCGATGTCGTGGTGCTTGCAGTCAAACCCCAGCACTTGCGCACGGTCACCCTGGCCTTGGCCCCGGGCGTCGTTGACGGCCAGCTAGTGGTCTCCATCGCGGCCGGCATTACCCTCGATCATCTCGAAGCCTGGTTGGGCCGTGGGCGGGCGATCGTACGGGCCATGCCCAATACGCCGGCACAGATAGGTCGCGGGGCGGCGGCTTTGTGCGCAAATGGGACAGTGACCGCTGCTCAGCGTGCCCTCGCGGGCAGGCTGCTGGAGTGTGTTGGCTTAGCTGTGTGGTTGGACGATGAGCATCTGATGGATGCCGTTACCGCGCTGTCGGGCAGTGGGCCCGCCTACGTCTTCCTGTTGATCGAGCTGCTGGAACGGGCGGGCTGCGAGCTTGGCCTGCCAGCCGCCCTGTCGCGCAGTTTGTCGCTGGCGACCGTCGAGGGTGCAGCGCGCCTGGCGCAGGGCTCCGAGCACGACGCCGCGACCCTGCGACGGCAAGTGACCTCTCCCGGCGGCACCACCGAACGGGCGCTGCAGAGTTTTGCCGACGCCGATCTGGCGGGCATCGTGTTGCGGGCGCTCGCAGCGGCGCGCGACCGCGGGCGCGAACTTGCCGCGCAGGTCCCGCGCTAATGGGCAGCGGTTATTTCTCCAATGCCGGGGTGTTCCTGATCGACTCGGTGTTCGGTCTATATATATGTGCGGTGCTCTTGCGCCTGCTCTTTCAGATTGTGCGCGCCGACTTCTACAACCCGCTGTGCCAGGCGATCGTCACTGTCACCAATCCCGTATTGCGGCCTCTGCGGCGTTATATCCCGGCGCTGTTTACCCTCGATACCTCGTCGGTGCTGTTGATTCTCGCCCTGCAATTGCTCAACACCTACCTGGTGGCCCTGCTGGTCGGCATTACGCCCAAGCTGCTCGGTCTGTTGGTCGTGGCGATCGCGGAAGTCGCCAACAAAACGGTGTGGATTTTCTTGGGTGCGGTCGTGGTGCAGATTGTGCTGAGCTGGGTGGCGCCCGGTGGCTATAACCCGGTGATTGGCGTCATCAATGCCTTGAGCGAACCGCTGTTGCGGCCAGCGAGACGCCTGCTGCCGCCGCTCGGTGGTCTGGATTTTTCGCCCATGGTGGTCGTAATCGGCCTGAACCTGTTGCTCATGCTGGCGGTCGCTCCGCTGCGGGATGTCGGCTATTCGCTGTATTGAGGGGGTCCTTGTACTGGTCCTGCTGGCGGACCGGGACTCTAGTACTCGGGAACCGCGTACTGCAGCGCGTCGCGCCTGGATGGTTCAACGAATTGGGCGGCGAGTGGTCGCCGGCGCGCCAGGATAATTGCCCGTAGGTCCGAATTCATTCGGACACTGGTTAGGAACGACATCAGCGGGGAAGCGTCGGGTGTCCGCATAATTTCGGACCTGCGCTGGGTGAGCGTCACCGGCCTGGCTACCGCCATTGCGGCACCGCGCCACACTTATTAGACTCCGCCCCCTGTTATCTAGCATCCATGCCTGTGTCGTTCCCCATGCCCGAAGCTAAACACGCCGACAGCGTCGGCCTGGTGTTTCCGCAGGTTCGGCATTTCGACGAACCACTTACGCTCGATTGTGGCGTCACGCTGCCGTCCTACGAGTTGTGCTTTGAAACCTATGGCGAACTGAACGCAGCGCGCGACAACGCGGTGCTGATTTGCCACGCCTTGTCCGGTGACGCCCACGCAGCCGGCTATCACGACGAAGAGAATTCAAAGCCCGGCTGGTGGGATAACTGCATCGGTCCCGGCAAGCCCATCGATACCGATCGCTTCTTTGTGGTGTGCTCGAACAACCTCGGTGGTTGTGGTGGCTCGAGCGGGCCACTGTCGCTAAAGCCCGGCTCTGACAAACGTTACGGCCCGGATTTCCCCATTGTGACGGTGCACGACTGGGTGGCCAGCCAGGCGCGGCTGGCAGATGAATTGGGCATCACGCAATGGGCGGCGGCGATGGGCGGCAGCCTGGGCGCCATGCAGGTGCTGCAATGGAGTATCGATTTCCCCGCGCGGGTGCGCCATGCACTGGTGATCGCAGCGGCGCCGCGTCTTTCAACGCAGAACATCGCGTTTAATGAAGTGGCCCGCCAGGCCATACGCTCGGACCCCGATTTCCACGAAGGTCATTACGTCGAACACGGCGTGATGCCAGAACGGGGTTTACGCCTGGCGCGCATGGTCGGCCATATCACTTATCTGTCGGATGACGTGCTGCACGCCAAGTTCGGCCGCGAACTGCGCGACGGCAAGATCAATTTCAACTTCGGTGTGGAATTCCAGATTGAATCTTATCTGCGCTATCAGGGTGAAGCCTTTGTCAGCCGCTTCGACGCCAACACCTATCTTCTTATGACGAAGTCCTTGGACTATTTCGATCCCGCGGCGGAATTTGGCGACAGTCTGACGGCTGCGCTGGCGGGCTGTCAGGCACGCTTTCTGGTGGTGTCGTTTTCCAGCGATTGGCGTTTCTCGCCTAAACGCTCGCGCGAAATTGTGCGTGCACTGCTCGATAACGATCTCGATGTCAGCTATGTAGACATCGAGTCCGAGCTTGGCCACGATTCCTTTCTGCTGCCCATTCCCCAGTATCACAAGCTGCTGCGGGCCTATTTCGATCGCATCGCAACCTCGGCTTGAACATGCAAGGGCTACGCGCCGAACAAGTCTTAATCGCGGACTGGATTACCGAGGGCAGTCGCGTACTCGACCTGGGTTGTGGTGACGGCCAACTGCTCGCCGCACTGCAGGCGCAAAAAGGGGTCACTGGTTATGGCATCGAAATCGACCCGGACAACATCGTGTCCTGTATCAAGCGTGGCGTGAATGTCATTCATTCCGATCTTGATGCCGGCCTCTCGGAGTTTGATGCCAACTCCTTCGACTTCGTAATCATGACCCAGACCATCCAGGCCATGCGTTTTCCCCATCGCTTGATCGACGAAATGCTGCGCATTGGCCGCGAGAGCATTGTGACCTTTCCCAATATGGGACATTGGAAATGCCGTTTGCAGTTTCTGCACGGCAAGATGCCCGTGACCCGTCATTTGCCCAATACCTGGTACGACACCGCCAATATCCACATGTGTACCTTGAGTGACTTTGAGGACCTGTGTGCGGAGAAACATCTGCAGGTGCTGGAACGGGCGCCGGTAGATTCGCAGCATCGCGCCGTGCCGGGCATGAGGTTATGGCCGAACCTGCTGGCTGAGATTGCGGTCTATCGGATCAAGCGTCGGGGCTAAGGGCCAGCCTTACGCTGGGTTGCGTCGCGCTTGTGGGCACGGGCTGTACTTCGTGGTCAGGAGCGAAAATCCGCTAGCCCACCTTCGTAGTCAATGATCAGTGGTGCGTGATCGGAAAAGCGCTGGTCCTTGTAGATGGCCGCCTGTTTGATCCGTGATTTCAGGCCCGGCGTGACGACGTGGTAGTCAATGCGCCATCCGACGTTTTTGTCCCACGCCGCGCCGCGGTTGGACCACCAAGTGTATTGCTCGTCTTGCTGATTGACGACGCGGAAGGCGTCAACGTACCCATGATTGTCGAAAAGCTGGTCGAGCCAGGCGCGCTCCTCCGGCAGGAAGCCTGAGTTCTTCTGGTTCGAACGCCAATTCTTCAAATCAGCGTTTTTGTGGGCAATGTTCCAATCGCCGCACAAAATGAACTCACGGCCATCGGCGAGACGCGCCTCGAGCCACGGCAAAAAACGCGCCATGAAACGGAATTTGGCCGCTTGGCGTTCGTCACTTGAAGAGCCTGACGGTAAATAAACCGATGCCACCGATAAGCGACCATAGTCGGCCTGTACGTAGCGACCTTCGTCATCGAACTCGTCCCAACCAAAACCGCTGATAACACGGTCGGGTGCATGCCGCGAGAATAACGCGACACCGCTGTAACCCTTTTTCTGGGCGTCGCAGAAATACGTAAACCAACCCGCGGGCGAATGGATCTCGGCGCGCAAGTCCGCGAGTTGGGCCTTGGTTTCTTGCAGGCAGACCACGTCGGCTTGCTGGCTCTCGAGCCAGGTGTGGAAGCCCTTGGTATGGGCCGAACGAATACCGTTCAGGTTGGCGCTAATCACACGCATGGCAGGCTCGCTTTGAGTGGTTTGAGTTGCGCGGCGGCTGGCAGAAACCCCGAGCGCGCGTATCATAGCGGGAGCTCGTCACTACGCACACCGGCAACTCTTCCATGCAAGTCTATCAACGGGAATTCATCGAATTTGCATTGTCCTGCGGTGCGTTGCGCTTTGGCGAATTCACGCTGAAATCGGGGCGGGTCAGCCCGTATTTTTTCAACACCGGCACCTTCGACAGTGGCGCGGCCCTGTCCGAGCTCGGTCGCTATTACGCCAATGCCATTGTCGCTGCCGGTGTGGAGTTCGACCTCTTGTTTGGGCCCGCCTACAAAGGCATTCCGCTTGGCACGGCGATCGCGATTGCGCTGTTTCGCGATCATGGGCGGGATCTACCCTTGAGTTTCAATCGCAAGGAAGCCAAAACCCACGGTGAGGGTGGCAACATCCTCGGCAGCCCGCTGCATGGGCGCGTGCTGATAGTTGATGACGTGATCTCGGCCGGCACTTCGGTGGGAGAATCCATGGCCTTGATCAAAGCCGCGGGTGCCCAGGCGGTCGGTGTGATGATTTCGCTCGATCGCCAGGAGCGCGGGCGCGGCGCCCTGTCGGCGGCCCAGGAGGTGGAACACGAGCACGGGATCCCGGTGGGTCGGATTGTGGGGCTCACTGACATCATCGACTATTTGCGCGAAAAAGGCGGGCACGCGCAGGAGATGGCGGCGATAGCCGCCTACCGCGCCGAGTACGGCGTTTGAAGGACAAGGCGTTATCACGGTTCAGGCGAAGACCAGATTGTCCGATAAACTCGCAACACAGCGGGATCACGGTAAACGGGTGGACTATGCTTAAGTCGCGAAAACTGAATTGGGGACAGCGCGTGACGATAGTCGCTGTGCTGAGCATGGTGCTGATCGGGCCCGGTCATGCAGCCAAAACCGGCAGCGGTCCCAGCGGCGGTGGACGTATCAAATGCTGGCATAACAAAGACGGCGTACGTGAATGCGGGAACGCTGTGCCGGCCGAATATGCTCAGCAGGGCACCGAAACCAAGGACAAGTTCGGCGTCACGGTCGGTGCCACGGATCGCGCAAAAACGATGGAGGAGCTGGAGGCTGAACGAGCGGCGGTCAAATTAAAAGAAGCCGCAGCTCAGGAGGGCAAAAAGCGTGATGCCCAGGACCGTGTGCTGCTCGACACCTTTGCCTCCGAAGACGACATGATCCTCACCCGCGATGGGCAGGTTGCCCATCTCGAATCACAAATCCACCTGGTGGACAGTCACATCGAAAAGCTGCAGAAGAATCTTGATCAGATGATAGAGCGCGCCGCGGAGTTCGAAAGACGCGGTGAGAAACCACCTGCCGAGGTGGTGAAGAACGTCGACAACGTACGCGGACAGCTAAATGACAACCGCAAATTCATCGCAACCAAACGCAAAGAGCAAGATGCTATTCGCGTGCGTTTCGACACGGATATCGCGCGCTTCCGGGAGTTGAAGGGGATAACGGCACCCGCAGCCAAAACCGCGGCTGCCGCTCAAACTAATTCGTCCGCTGCATCGCCACCGACACCACTCGCCGCCGGCCAGCAGGCGGCAGGCGCGCCTGTAGCGACGCCCGCTGCCCGCTGAAATCCTCAGCGCCGCCGACTACGCAGCGGGAAAAATGCCTGCGCACAACAGCTGCCACTGGCTATCCCAGTCGGAGGTGGGACAGGCGGTGAAGTCGCTGCGCACAAATTGATCCAGCCGCCCCACCACCACCGCGAGCAATAATCCGGCGGTGGCCGCCACGGCCGCAGCATCGCGACTATCCCCTTCGGCAAGGTTCGCTTCGCGCAAGGCCTGCTTGAATTGGGTTTCGACCCGCGCGTAGAACTTCATCACGCGCACCCGCAATCGTTGGTGCTCACCGATCAGAATGTCGCCCATAAGAACCCGTGAAATCCCAGGGTTACGCTCGGCGAAGCGCAGCATGGCAATCGTCAGATGGAAACAGCGCGTGCGCGCGTCCCGTTGTTCGCTCATGATTTGATTGAACAGGGTGAAGATGACGTCTTCGGCGAACTCGATCAGGCCTTCGAACATGCGGGCCTTACTTGGGAAGTGGCGATACAAGGCCGCTTCGGACACGCCGACTGCGGCCGCCAGTACGGCGGTGGTGATGCGGGACCCCGGTTTAGTCTCGAGTTCGCTGGCGAGTACCTCGAGAATCTGCTGCTTGCGCCGGCCCTTCACGCCTATTCGATCAATGTGCCGACGCCTTCGTCGGTAAATATTTCGAGCAGCACCGCATGATCAACGCGACCATCGACGATGTGTGCACGGCGCACACCGGCATCAACCGCATCAAGCGCGGTTTGAACTTTGGGCAGCATGCCGCCCGCGATGGTGCCGTTGTCGATGAGCCTGCGCGTGGTCGCGGCATCGATTTGATCGAGCAGCTCACCGTTTTCACCCAGCACCCCGGCGGTATTGGTCAGCAGCATGAGTTTCTCGGCCTGCATCACCGCGGCAATCTTGCCCGCCACCAGATCGGCATTGATATTGAACGACGCGCCGTCGCTACCGACACCCACCGGTGCAATGACCGGAATGAATGCGCCACCGGCAAAAAAATCCAACACGCTGCGATTGATACCGCTCACTTCGCCGACAAAGCCCAGATCCAGTTTTGGTGCGCCGGCGGCGGTGCCAAGCTGGCGCGCAATAATAAGTGGGCCATCCTTGCCGGTCAGGCCGACAGCGCGTCCGCCGTTGGCGTTGATGAGGCTGACGATCTCTTTATTGACCAGCCCGCCCAGCACCATTTCCACGACATCCATGGTCTCGGCATCGGTCACGCGCATGCCATCGATGAACTTCGATTCCTTGCCGATACGCTTGAGCATGTCGCCGATTTGCGGACCACCGCCGTGCACGATGATGGGATGAATGCCGACCAGCTTCATAAGCACGATATCGCGCGCAAAACTCGCTTTCAGGCGTTGTTCGGTCATGGCATTGCCGCCGTATTTCACGACGATGGTTTTGCCCTGGTAACGTTGGATATAGGGCAGGGCCGCGGTCAGCACCTGCGCTACGTTGAGCGCTTCGTTGGTTGTTTGCGTCATCGGAGATTCCATCGCAGGGCCGACGTGGCTCGGCATCTATCAGCGTTTGATGTCAGAACGGCAGCTTGAGGCTGGCGTCGATGCTCTTGAGCATTTTGCGGAAACGATTCTGCACGTCTTCGAGCGCTTCAGCGTCATCGCCTTCGAAGCGTAGTGTCAGGCAGGGTGTTGTATTCGACGGGCGGATGAGCCCCCAGGAATCAACGAATTCGGCACGCATGCCGTCGAGTACGTTGATTTCGGCATATTCGAATTCGGCTGTAGCTTCCATGACTCGATCCATGAACTGCGCATGACGGGCTTCCGGCATGGCAAGGCGCAATTCCGGCGTCGACACACCGCCCGGCAGGTCCGCAAATACTTCCGACGGTGGCCGTCCGCTGTTAACGAGGATCTCGAGCAAGCGTGCCGCGGCGTAAAGCGCATCATCAAAGCCGTACCAACGATCACGGAAAAAAAGATGGCCGCTCAGTTCTCCAGCCAGCAGCGCACCGGTTTCCTGCATCAGGTTCTTGATGATCGAATGGCCGGTTTTGGACAGAATCGCTTCGCCGCCGGCCGCCACGATTTCAAGCGGCAGATGGCGCGAACACTTCACATCGTAGATGACCTTGGCGCCCGGATTACGGGCGAGGATGTCACGCGCAAAAAGTATCATCTGGCGGTCGGGCCAGATGATGTTGCCTTCGCTATCAACAACACCGAGACGGTCACCGTCACCGTCGAAAGCGAGCCCGAGATCGGCGCCTTCTTCCAGCACGGTGTTGATCAATTGCTGAAGGTTCTCGGGCTGGGAAGGGTCGGGATGGTGATTGGGAAAATCACCATCGAGATCGCAATACAGTTCGACAACGTCGTGACCGATGGCGCGCAGCACTGCGGGCGCCACCATGCCCGGCACTGCGTTGCCGCAGTCCACGACAATTTTGAGCGCGTCGCCGAGGGAGACCGGGATCTCTTCGCTGATGCGGCGGATGTATTCGGACACAATGTCGGTGGACTGCATCGAGCCTGTGCCTTCGATGAAGTCGCGTGCTTCGACCCGGCGGCGAATGGCCTGAATGGCCTCACCTGACAATGTCTGGCCATCAAGTACGATTTTCAGGCCATTGTACTGAGCGGGGTTGTGACTGCCGGTGATCATCACGCCGCTGCGCGCGTCGAGAAAATTGGTCGCAAAATACAGTACCGGCGTCGGCGCGAGACCGATGTCGAGCACATCGCGACCCGACTGTAACAATCCATTTGCCAGGGCCTGCATCAAGGCTTCGCTCGAATGGCGACCGTCGCGTGCGACAACCACGGTCTTCTGGCCACGGGCTTCGGCTTCGGCACCCAGCGCGCGGCCGATTTCATAGACGATTTCTTCGGTCAAGGTTTCCCCGACGATGCCGCGGATATCGTAGGCGCGGAAGATGGAACTCCCGACCTTGGTATCGTCCGTGACGAAATCATCGAGCTCACTATCGAGATTGAAATCCAGTTCGATGTCGAGGCTTGTGGCGACACCACCGGGCACGGTCGGATCCTCGTCCTGGGTGGGACGCACGGCAGTCTTGATCTTGGTGATGTCATCAGCTTCCGCGTCCGCCCGCGCGCTGAAGGTGGCCGGTGGAGCGGCGCCAGCCGTGGTGCGCTGGCTCACGCCGGGCAACAGAAGCTCGAGACCAGGATGAGCGCCTTCCAGGATGGCTTTGATTGCGCCGGTATAGATCACCGCGTCCGCACTGGTAACGGTAGCGGCGCTGGCGCCACGACGGCGCGCCAGTAGTACGACGATCGCGCCGCCA
The DNA here is from genome assembly GCA_031418675.1 of Pseudomonadota bacterium. GTDB lineage: Bacteria > Pseudomonadota > Gammaproteobacteria > JADJYF01. The sequence continues at coordinate 4,549 of JANOXY010000135.1, read as the reverse complement.
CAAGCCAGCAGCAAGGCGAGCACCGGCAGCAGCATGTTGTGGCCGCTGTCGCCGCCACTTACAGCTTGAATCGCACCTTCGCTTGCGACCGTCACAACAAAACGTGTGTTAGGTATGTGGGAGTTGCTGGACGGCACGTCGCCGTTTGGTTTTCGACCGTTAGCTGCGATGCTGTTACCTGGCACCTGGCGTATATCGAGAAAGGTCTTTTTGAGAGGGTTTTCGGCCACAGCTTTGCGCAGTACCTCCAGATTCAGAGCCAGGTGCAAGAAGCCGATGAGCGCGTTATTGCCATCGGCCGTTGGCGCTGTGACGCGCTTGAGAATCACCAGATGTTCATCCGGTGTACCACCCAGATGGGCTTCCATGGGGAGGTCTTTAGCTTCTTCGCGCGAGCGATTCAGCATCGAGATCGAAGCATACGATAGAGGTGGATGCGCTAACGGTATAGGGTCGCGAAAGTCGGCCGGTAGAATGCGCAGGGCCAGCACGCCGTCGAGTTTGGGGATGAGTTGTGCGGCGAGCGCAGCGCGCGATTCGTCGCTACCGCTACCCAACGCGACGGCGACGTCGGGATTGGTGGCGAGCTCGTCGAGGGCCTGGTGATAAATCGTGAAGGCGCTGGCGATCTTGAGTGCCAGATCGTCGGAGAATCGCTGGAAAGCCGGGCTAACGGTGGTGCCGCCGTGGGTATCGTCACTAACTAGCGGGACTAAAACCTTGATGCCTATTCCTAACACCAGCACAAGAATCAGTACCGCAATGGCAACACGCGGTAGACGCGCCGGCAACCCCGCGAAACTGCTCGCGTTAATGGGAGATTTCATTCTTTACATGCCTGGCTCGTGCGACGCACGGTCCGCCCCTGGATCGATGTCGGCAGTGTACAAGCTCAACTCCGTGAATACACGCGAGGCTAGGCCCCGTTCCGCGTGGCGTAGCGGGCTGCAATCACTTCTACCAGGGCACGTGCGAGTCGGGTCTTGGCGGTGCGCGGCAAGTGTTGCGAACCACTGCGCCAGATCACCAGCAGTTCGTTATCGTCGGCATTGAAGCCCAGACCGGGGCCGCCGACCAAGTTGGCGGCGACCATATCGATGGCTTTGTTTTCGAGCTTGTCGCGCGCATGGCGCTCAACGTCATTGGTCTCGGCGGCGAAGCCGACGGTGAATGGCGCTGGCGAGGTCGCGGCGACGCGCTTCAGGATGTCCTCATTCGCTACAAGCTGGAGATCGAGCGTGCTGCTGTTGCGTTTAATCTTCAGCTCGGCGGCATTGGCGGGGCGGTAGTCGGCCACTGCGGCGGTCGCAATGAAGATGTCCGTTGGGAGGTTCGCCATGACCGCCTCGAACATCTGCTGAGCGGTCTCGACGCCAAGCATGGTGACACCGACGGGCGCTGGCAGGAGGGTTGGGCCGCTGACCAGTGTCACCTGGGCACCGGCGTCGCGCAGCGCGCCAGCAAGGGCATAGCCCATCTTGCCGGAGCTGTGATTACTGATGTAGCGCACCGGATCGATGGGTTCGCGGGTGGGACCGGCGGTCAGCAATACCCGCTGACCGGCCAGTTGGCCGGTCTCAAATAGGGCGGCGGTTGACGCGCAGATATCGCTGGCTTCCAGCATACGGCCTGGCCCTACTTCACCGCAGGCCTGACTACCGGCACCCGGGCCGGCGATGCGTACCCCACGCGCGCGCAGAACCGCAAGGTTGTCCTGGGTGGCGGCGTGCTTCCACATTTGCTGATTCATGGCCGGCGCGGCCAGGATCGGTGCTTCTGTGGCGAGGCAGACCGCGGTCGCAAGATCGTTGGCGAGACCCAGCCGCAAGCGCGCGAGAAAATCGGCCGTGGCTGGCGCGATCAGAATCACATCGGCCCACCGTGCCAATTCGATGTGGCCCATTGCCGCTTCTGCGGCGTGATCGAAAAGTTCGTTGCGCACCTCGCGACCCGACACCGCCTGCAAGGTGAGAGGCGTAATGAAAGCGCTCGCGGCAGGTGTCATGACCACTTGCACCTCGGCACCGGCGTCACGCAGCCGGCGCACGACGTCGGGAGACTTATAAGCGGCAATGCCGCCGCTCACGATCAATAGAACGCGGCGAGCAACGAGGGTATTGAGCGGCATGACGACGTCCATCGCGGACGATATTACCCGGAAGCGCTGTGCTTCCATATACTGACCTCCGTTGTGGAAAGTAGCCCAAGGAGGGGTGAGCGATGGCCATCAAGGATTGGCCGGCCAACGACAGGCCGCGCGAGAAACTGCTGCGTGAGGGCAGCGAGATGTTGTCCGACGCCGAGCTACTGGCGGTGCTGATGCGCACCGGGGTGGCGGGTATTGATGCGGTGACGCTGGCGCGTCGTCTGCTCACTGATTGTGGCGGATTGCGCGGCTTGCTCGAGGCGCGCCAAGAACACATTGCACGCTTGCCGGGTTGTGGTGTGGCAACGTTTGCCACGTTTCACGCGGCACTTGAGCTGGGCCGGCGCTATGTCTTCAGCACCCTCCAGCGTGACGGGCCACTGGAGAATCCGGGCGCCGCGAGCCACTACCTGGTTTCACGCATGAAGGGCTATCAACGGGAAGTTTTTGCGTGCCTCTTCCTCGACGCCCGCCACCGGGTGATCGCGCTGCGCGAGTTGTTCTTCGGTTCCATTGACAGCGCAACGGTGCACCCACGCGAAATTGTGAAGTCGTGTCTGGAGCTCAATTGTGCGGCGGTGATCCTCGCCCACAACCACCCGTCCGGCGTTGCAGAACCCAGTGCGGCGGACGCCGCCATTACGCGCCGCATCGTGGACGCGGCCGCACTGATCGATGTGCGAGTGCTCGATCATCTGGTGGTGGGCGAGCGCGAAGCGGTGTCGATGGCGGCACTCGGCATGCTGTGATGGTCCGTTACGAGCCTGCCTGCGCCGGCTGAATTCGGGCGGATCTGAACGGCGTGCTTGGATTGAGTCCGATTTGCCGATAGACTCTCAGCCCTTTTTCGGGCCTTTATCAGGAAGTCATCATGTCGCGGGTATGCCAAGTTACGGGGAAACGGCCGGTCAGCGGCAATAATGTCTCGCACGCCAATAACAAGACCCGTCGGCGTTTTCTGCCCAACCTCCAGCACCATCGGTTCTGGGTGGAGGCGGAAAAGCGCTTCGTGCGGCTGCGTGTGAGCACTAAAGGTCTGCGCATCATCGACAAAAACGGCATTGATACGGTTCTGCAAGCGATCCGATCACGCGGTGAGAAAGTCTAGGAGCCCCAAGCCATGCAAGACAAAATCAAGATGGTTTCGAGTGCCGGCACCGGCCACTTTTATACCACCACCAAAAACAAGCGCACCCATCCCGATAAGATGGAGCGTAAGAAGTTCGACCCAGTCATCCGCCAGCATGTGATGTACAAGGAAGCGAAGATCAAATAATCGCGGTCTAGCCTGGACTGCAAACTAAAACCCCGCCTTCGAGGCGGGGTTTTTTTTGGACGCGGCGGACTTAGCTTCGCGTCCGGCGGCACCCTGGTAGGTTCGAATTTATTCGGACATTTGACCGCTTCCGCGAAATGCGGCTTGGGGTAAATGTCCGAATAAATTCGGACCTACAGGGGATTAACAATGCGCTAGCTCGTCGATTCAGGCGGCTGGCGCCGCTTGGGACGTGTAACCGCGCAAGGTCTGGGCAAAGTCATGTAGCGCCTGAATGCCAGTGGTTTCGGCCTGCTGACACCAGTCCTGCAGCAGGCTCAGAAGGTTTTCGCGGCTGGCCGCCCGTTGTTCGTAGATCTCCTGCAGCCGCAGACGAAAGCCGTACACCACTTCCAGCGCCTGACTGTGGCGCAAGGCATCGCGCAGGGTGCCGCGCTCGGAGTCATTGAGACGCTCGTCGGCGCGCAGTAACAGGTGTCGCACCGGTTTTAACTGTGGGCGTACCTCGGGTTGCGCGCGGCGCAGTTCTTCTTTGTGCACACGTTTGAGCACCATGCGGCTGTAGTCTGCCATCACGTGCAACCGATTCCCCGCGAAAGCTTTCAGGGTTTCGAAATCGACGGCCGATTTAGCCACGTCGACGGCCGGTCTGGTGGGCGCAACCTTGCGCACCTTGGCCAGGCCCAGGGTTTCCAGAATGCGGATATACATCCAGCCGATGTCAAACTCCCAGGGTTGCACCGAAAACTTGGCCGAACCACCAAAGGCATGGTGATTGTTGTGCAGTTCTTCACCACCAATGAGGATGCCCCAGGGCGTGATGTTGGTGGATGCATCGGGCGTTTCGAAATTGCGATAGCCCCAGTAATGGCCGATGCCGTTGATGACGCCGGCCGCAAAAACCGGTGACCAGGCCATCTGCAGGGCCCAGATGGTCAGGCCCAGCGGCCCGAATAGGAGGAGGTTGATGATCATCATCAGGCCAATGCCCAGGCTGTCGTGGCCGGTGTAAAAACGGCGTTCGATCCAGTCATCGGGCGTGCCATAACCATATTGATCGATGATGTCCTGGCGTTTGGCATTGATGCGGTAGAGCTCAGCGCCTTCGGTAAGGACCTTGCCGATAC
>JANOXY010000134.1:0-10739 GCA_031418675.1 Pseudomonadota bacterium | reverse complement strand
GGTGTGCGAAGGTTGGGCGCGGCGTCCGAATAATTTCGGACCTACAGTCGGTGCGTAAATAGGGCGGTTGATTACCAGCCGCCCGCGCGTTGACACCGTTAGCGCGCAGGCGCATGTTGCCGCGATGAAATGCCAACACACGATCCACCATGCCCAGGGTCATCTTGGTTGGAACAATGCCATTGCGCCTGTTTTGCGCATCGCGCCCGGCGAGTCGGTAGAGTTCCACACACTAGATGCATCCGACGGCCAACTGACACCTCAATCAACAGCAGAGACGCTCACCCAGCTCGACTTTGCGCGGGTCAATCCCGTGGTGGGGCCGGTTTATATCGATGACGCTGCGCCGGGCGACGCGGTCAAAGTCACGCTGCTCGATTTCACGCCTGCGGGCTGGGGCTGGACGGGTAATATTCCAGGCTTCGGCCTGCTCACCGATCAGTTTCCCCATCCTCATTTGCATCACTGGCACTACGATGCAACGGGGCGCTTGCCCGCCCTGTATGGACCGGGTGGTCGTGTGCCCTTGAAACCCATGTGCGGCACCTTAGGCCTGGCCCCTGCTGAAGCGGGACAGCATTCCATCGTGCCGCCCCGGCGGGTGGGCGGCAATATGGACATCCGCGATCTCGCGGCCGGCGTTGAACTCTATCTGCCGGTCGAAGTTGCCGGTGGTTTGTTCAGTATCGGTGATGCCCACGCCGCACAAGGTGATGGCGAGATCTGCGGCACAGCCATCGAGACCGCCTGTGTTATCGCTGCAAAGTTTGAACTGATCAAAAACGCGCAATTAAAAACGCCGCGCTTCACCACACCCGGCCCGGTATCACGCCACCTGGACAGCGCTGGTTACGACGTAACAACGGGCATCGGGCCCGACTTGATGGCGGCTGCACGCGAAGCCCTGGCCGGCATGATCGATTTGCTCGCCGGCCAGCAGGGCCTGGCGCCCATCGATGCCTACATGCTGTGTTCGGTGTGTGGTGATTTGCGCATCAGCGAAATCGTCGACATGCCGAACTGGGTGGTGGCGTTTTATTTCCCACGCGTGGTGTTTAGCTAGCACGGGTTGGTTGGCCAAGGGCGAAGCGACAAGTTCACCTACCCCATTCCCTGCGTAATCACGCCGCCATGCGCGTGCGGCGGGACTCGATAACCAAGCCATCGAGTCCTGCCCGGCAGCCCGTCTATTTCTGATGGAAGGCCTGCGCGGCTATCTGCCCGATCTCTTCATCTTGCAGATAGGTGCCACCACTTTCGCCGAGTGCGCCCAACATCACGCCGTCGTTGTTGCGCAATACGATTCCCCCCCACACCGGTGTGTACAAGGGATCGCAGAACCAAGTGATCTCGCGCCGCTCATCACCGAGCGACATATCAAACAGCCGGGTCTTGAGGATCTTGGTATCCATCTGCCATTTGGTCGCGGTATAGGCCTTGTTGTAGCTCATGCGTGCGTTTAATGCTGACGCACCATCCATGCGCCCCAGCGCAATGAGATCGCCGCCGGCATCAACCACCGAGGCCGCGAACTTGATACCGCGTTTGGCCGCTTCCGCGAGCATGAGGTCTACAATTTCCTGTGCTTCCGCCAGACCGAGTTTTGTCGCCATGTTGTGTGTCCCCTGTTAGAAAGAAAGTGTGGGTGAATAGTCCCTTAAGTGTCGCTGCCTGTCATCCAGGCCATGACCTGCGCAATAGCGCAGCGCGGGCGTGCAACCTTGGCGGCTTGCCTGCTACAGCGTTGTGATTGGCCGAACCACGCTCTCACCAGCGAGCGCTTTTCCTGCCCTGTGCTTCGTATACTGTGCGCCTGCAGGCGACAGGGGAGTATCCACACCATGCAATTCACCATCGTTGGCGCGGGCGCACTAGGCACGATACTCGGCGCGCATCTGATCGCCGATGGTCATGGGGTCACCATGATCGCGCGCGGCGCGCGGGCTCGTCAGATCGCGGCCGAAGGGCTGCGCGTGCGCGGTCTGCGCAACTTTGATCTGACTTGCACGGTGGTCGAACCCGGCCAGCCCATCGCGGCGCCAGGGGTGCTGATCTACACCGTCAAAACCTATCACATGGACGAAGCCCTGGCGGCCTTGGCCGGGCTTGATGTCAGTGCTGTGTTGTCGGTCGCCAATGGCGTCATGAAAAACGATCAGCTGGTGGCGGTGTATGGCCGTGAGCGCGTGCTGGGCTGCATGGCCAATGTCAGCGGTGAACTGCTGGCCAACGGTGAAGTGTCGTTCACGCGCAATGTGCGCATGCCGCTGGGCCCACTGCCCGGGTATTGTGGTCCGCACGCCAGCGACATCGCTGCCGCCATCAATGCCGCCGGTGTGATCACCCCGGCCGTTGATGACATTGAGTCCCTGGAATGGTCGAAGTACGCCGGTTGGCTGGCGATGTTCACGCTGGCGGTGATCGCACGCACCACGACCGGTGTGTATCTCGAAAATCCCCAACTCGCGGCCCTCGCTGTGAAGCTGGTCAGTGAAGCTGTGGCGCTTGCGCAGGCGCGTGGTGTAACGCTGGTGGATCAATCGCCGATCCCAGTACTGAGCGTAGCCCATGCACAGGACCTGGCATCTGCCATTGAGGTGTTGCGTGAGGTCGGACGCACTATGCTGGTTCAAGCTCCGACCCATCGGATGTCCGCATTGCAGGATCTTGAGGCCGGGCGACGTTTAGAAGTTCATGAGACGCTGGGTTACGCGGCGCGCGAAGCACAGCGTCTGCAAGTGCCGGTGCCAACGATCGCACTGTGTTATGAAATTGTCAGCGCCATTGACAGCTTGCCGCGTGGCAGCTGAACGCCAAGGGGCCAGTCGGAGTTTAAACGTGCTTCAAGCACGAGGTCCCCGCCTCGATAGCGGCGCGCAGATTGCGGTGATGTAACGTCGGTGAGCGCGGCGCTGAGGCGCCGAGCATCGCGTCTGGTTATTCCCTGTGTCGTAATCCGCCCTCGACGCAGTGAAGGGCGTCGTCCAGGGCTGACGCTGGTTGCCCCGGGCGCGGACATCGATTCATTGTCTTCCAAGCCGCTACAGAGTGCCCTGCGGGTTCTGTTTATTGTCACGATATCCCGCGAGGAATCTTTCCGATGAAAATGATTTTTAACGCCCGTGCCACGAGAATTGCTCCACGTCGCGCGCTTGGCGCAGGTCTGCTGATGCTTGTGGTCTCGGCACCGGCAGCGGCCGACTTTGCCACCTCAGTGGTCGGCACGGCCGGTAACGGCAACGGCTTCATCGGCACTTCGGTGCGCGATAACTTCGACGCGGGCGGCATCGGCAGCACCTTTGCCAGCGGTCTTGCGGCCACGCCTGCGGCCGTGGTCGAAACCTTTTCTGTGGTCATGCTGGCCGGCTCGTCGAGCAGCGCCAGCGCCGATCTCGCCCGCGGGCAATTAAAGGCGACCGCGCAGTCGCGTGGCGTGCAGACCGTGGCGTCCGGCTACGCCGCCGGCAGCGACGGCAATGCTGCGTGATGTTGTGCGGGTGCTTGGTGACATCCCCACCGGCAGCATGGTGGAGTTCATCATCGACTATCACGGTGCGGTCAACGGCGATGCCACGAACTCCCAGCTCGGCGACATCCGTACCAGCACCAATGGTCTGCTCACCTTTACCGCCCAGGCGCCCGGTGTTGCCGGCAGTACGCGCACGTGTTCTTTGATTTTTCGATCATCGCGACCGCGCTTGGTGCCGCGCTGGCAGATTTTGGCAATACCGCAGGCCTCGCCCTGGTACTCCCCGCTGGCTTGAGCTTCTCTTCCGACTCCGGTGTGTTGTTGAGCACACCGGTTCCACTGCCGGCTACTGCATCCCTGCTGGGTCTGGCGCTGCTCGTGCTCGGGGCCGGGCGCCGGCGGGTTTCGCCCGCCCGCGGCTAATTCAAGCCGTACCGGCCCACCACAGGGCGAAGATCAGCCCGGCACAGCCAAAGGTCCAGCCGAACAGGTAGCGCCGAATGCCGGCGGGCGCCCGATCGATGTCCATGAAACGCAGCAGGATGACTATGATCTTGACCGCCGTGATAGCCATGATCGCGGCGATGGCAAGATGACGTTGTGCAAAATATTCAGCGGCGCCGAAGCTGACGGCTGAAATGACCAGCAATAGCAGCCACGCGTTGCGCGGGCCAGCGGCGTCGATTCCGATCATCGGGCACCCATGAGATAAAGCAGTGAGAAGATGAATATCCACAGCAGGTCGACCATGTGCCAGTACAGGCTGCCGCCTTCCAGCCACTTAAGGTAACTGGCGTGGGCCTCGGCGGGCGGGGCGTAGCGGTGAGGGCCCTGTGCCAGCACGCCGAGAATGACCATGCCAACCAGGTAGTGCACAAAGTGGATGCCGGTCAGGGCGTAATAAAACATGAAAAATTCATTGCTCGAGACCGTGATACCGGTAGCGAGCTTCTCGTAGTACTCCAGGGTTTTGATCACGCCAAAACACGCCGCGACAGCCATGCCCCACGCGAGCAGTTTTTTCGCCTGCACAAAATCGCCCTTGCGCCCCACAACATTGGCCCACGCCACGAGCCAGCTTGACGTGATGAGGATGCAGGCGTTGAGGAAACCGAGCTCGGTATGCAGCTGTCGCGACGAATCATCAAACAGCGCGCTCTGGCTCATTCTTTCGGCCATGAAGACCAGGAAAAACAAACCAAAGCTGCTGCAGTCCAGCGCGATGAAGATCCAGATCGCAGGCGCGCGCTCGCGTGGCGCGTCTGCCGCCGGCACAGCCGGCAGGTCAGCGACCGGCATGGGCGGCGTAGTGCTCCTGTTCGAGTCGTCCGATGGCCTTGATGACGTAGGTGCCGACCACCAGCCACATCAGGAAAAACAGGGTGAACTCGACAAAGTAGTTGATAAGCCCACTGCGTGAGAATGGCCCGCCAAATACCAGCGGCATCATGGTCAAGACTGCAAAGCTCACCACCACAAACATCGCAAACCACGCTGCCCACGCCGGCACCAGCGGTCGCTCGCGACGGTCCTGCAGCATGCAGATACCAAAAGCGACCAACTGCATGGTAGTAAGCGTGTAAGCCATGTCGAAGAACATCCAGCCGAAGTCGTACATCATCATTAGAGTCTGTGGCTCCATCACCTCGGGTCGATAGGCGATGGCGAGCCAGATCGAGCAGGGCAGCACAAACACGATAGTGGTGAAGGCCGCGCCGGCGAGCTGCAGAATTGACAGGATGGGGTTGGCGCCGTTTTCTTTTTCGATGGCGCGCATCACTACCCAGATGGCGACGCCCCAGGTGAAGTACAACACCGAGATCGGCATCTGTACGATCATGCCGGTCCGGATCTGGCTGGCGTGCTCGCGGATCTGTGCTGCAAACTCTTCGGCATTAAGTTCCGCCGAGTAAGGCGGAATGTTTTGCCCCAGAATGCCCCAGAAAATAATGGTGCCGACCAGCATGAACATGCCGGTCCATGCCAAAGCCTTGGCGTAACGATACGGATTCATAAATTTTCCCTCCCCAGGGTGCCGGACTGCTGCCCGGCTTAGCTGGACTGTAACCATGTTAGGGGGCCGTGCCTACCCGGCGGCGGCCAGCGAACAGCTAAGCCACGACAGCAGTCGGCGCGCACCGTCCAACGATCACCGACCACCGGACACACACGCTACGCGGCCGTCAGGCCAGGCCCAACTTTGGCTTGACCCAGGTGGCGAGTTTACGAATGGCATCGTCTGCCTCCGGCGCGCGACCAGCCATGAACTGGAAAACGTGCTGCATCTCGGGAAACACCTCGCAACGCACCTCCACCCCCGCGGCCTTGGCGCGCGCTGCGACTCTGAGCGAGTCGTCGAGGATGGCTTCATAACCACCAACCTGGATATAGGTGGGCGGATAGCCGGCAAAGTCGGCGAACAGTGGATTGACCAGCGGGTCGCGGGGTGATGCATTGCCCACATACATCTGGCTCGAGTTGAGGGCCATCTCTTTGGAGATCAGACGCTCGACCTTGGCATTGGTTTCGAAGGACGGCGCAGTCGCTTCCATGTCGTACCACGGCGAGAGCGGCATGACGGCCGCCGGTAGCGGCAAACCACGGGCCTTGGCCCCCAGCACCACCGTGGTACACAGATTACCGCCCGCCGAGTCGCCAACGGTGGCGATGTGGGCGGGCTTGATGCCCTGTGCGAGCAGCCACTCATACACCTTCACACATTCGTTGACCTGCGCGGGATGCTGCTTCTCCGGTGCACGTTCGTAATCGACGATCAGCGCGCGACAACCCACGGCCTTGGCGATATGGGCGAACAGTTTGCGATGGGAGAAGCGTGAGCCGGTGACACAACCACCGCCATGCAGAGCCAACAACACCCGTTCCTGATTGGCGCCCTTGGGTACCGCCCACAGACAGGGGGTGCCCTTGGCGTCGGCTTCCAGGTAATCCACCCCGCCGGGGTCGGCTGCCAGATCACCACATTTCTCCAGCAGATCGCGCAATTCTTCCACGCTCATCTGCGGATTGGCGCTGAGCTCAGCGACAAAACTGTCGAATAAGCGATCGATTGCTGCGGCTTGTGGACTGGCCATGGTGTTTCCCTCGTATATGAATGGTCGTAGCCGGACTATACGGCCGAAGTGCGATACGGGTGAAGTCGTGTGGGTGGCACTCTGAGCTGCGCCCCAACGTAAGCACGGCTTAACGCCACAGCGCGACAATGCCAGAATGCCAGCCGCCGGCACCGCGCGGCCCTGACCACACGAGGAAGCAAATCATGCCGAGCTACAAGGCGCCTGTCGCCGATACCCAATTCATTCTGAACGACGTCATCCGCATTGCTGACTACGCCCATCTGCCGGGTTTCGCCGAGACCAGCCCCGATCTGATCGCAGCCATCCTCGAAGAAGGTGCGAAATTCGTCGAAGAAGTGCTGCAGCCCTTGAACCAGATTGGCGACGAAGTGGGTTGCACCCGCCACGCCGATGGCAGCGTCAGCGCACCACCCGGCTTCAAGCAGGCCTATGCACAGTTCTGCGCCGGCGGTTGGATGGGCCTCGCGGTGCCCACCGCATTTGGTGGTCAGGGCCTGCCCCATGTGATTGCCAATGCCTTTGAGGAATACCTGATCTCCGCCAACATGGCCTTTGCCATGTATCCCGGTCTGACCTTGGGCGCGATGGCAGCGATACGCGCGGTCGGTTCGCCGGAGCAGCAGCAGACCTATCTGCCAAAAATGGCCGAGGGGGTCTGGACCGGCACCATGAATCTCACCGAGCCCCATTGTGGGACCGATCTCGGCATGTTGCGCACCCGCGCCGAGCCCCAGGCCGACGGCAGCTACCGCATCACCGGTACCAAGATTTTTATCTCGGCCGGAGAGCACGACCTGAGTGAGAACATCATCCATCTGGTGCTGGCCAAGATGGCCGACTCACCGGACACCGTGCGCGGCATTTCTCTATTCATCGTGCCGAAGTTTCTGTTGAACGCCGATGGCACGCCCGGGGCACGCAATGCGGTGAGCTGCGGTGCCATCGAAGAGAAGATGGGCATTCATGGCAATGCCACTTGCGTCCTGAACTACGACGGCGCCACCGGTTATCTGATCGGCGAAAAAGAAAAAGGCATGCGTGCGATGTTCATCATGATGAACGCGGCGCGGCTGGGTGTGGGTGTGCAGGGTCTGGCGATCTCGGAAGTCGCCTGTCAGAACGCCGCCATTTACGCACGGGATCGCATCCAGGGTCGTGCGCTGTCGGGGCCAAAAAACGCCGAGGCCAAGGCCGATCCCATCATCGTGCACGCCGATGTGCGCCGCATGCTGATGAACACTCGCGCGTTCAACGAAGGCGCGCGGGCGCTGGCACTGTGGGGTGCCTTGCAGGTCGATTTGACCCATGTCGCGCAGAGCGCCGAGGAACGCCAGCAGGCCGACGATCTGATCGGTTTGCTGACACCGGTCATCAAAGGCTACTTCACTGACAAGGGCTACGAAAACGCCACCAATGCTCAGCAGTGTTTTGGTGGCCACGGTTATATCCGGGAATGGGGCATGGAACAGTTTGTGCGCGATGCGCGCATCGCCATGATCTACGAAGGCACCAATGGCATTCAGGCGCTGGATCTGGTGGGACGCAAGCTGCCGGCCAACGGTGGCCGCGCGCTGCGCACTTACACAAAAATTGTCACGGATTTCATTGCGACCCATAAGGACGATCAAACCATAGGCCCGATGGTGGCGGCGCTCGGTTGCGCGCAGGCCGATCTGCAAAACGCCACGACCTGGCTGATGCGCAATGCCATGATGAAACCCGACAACGCCGGTGCGGCGGCGATGCCCTATCTGCACCTCATGGCGCTGGTGATGTTCGGTCATATGTGGGGCCAGATCGCCAAAGCCGCCCACGAGGGGCTGGCGCGTGGTACCGGCGACGCAAACTTCTATAACAACAAGTTGCTCACCGCGCGCTACTTCTTCTCGCACATGCTGCCCGAGACGGCGGTGCATCGGGCACGGGTCGAGGCGGGTGCTGACAATGTGATGGCCTTGGCCGCCGAGGCGTTCTGAACCTGAGCCACAGTCGGCCATGATCAAACTGCTGGGCATGATGCTGCGCAATCCTGTCGCGCGGGTGACGGGTTTTGTGATCGCGCCGGTACTGTTTTTACTGTGGTGGCAGTTGGGTGGCGCACCCGGTGGAGTGACCAGCACACACGAGGTGCAGGGCGTTGTTAGCGAAGTGCACAAACACGCCTATCTGATCACCCTTGATGACGGCCAGCAGGTGCGGGTGTTGCGCACCCGTAGCGAGGCGCAGGGAGCGCGCGTTTTGTTGCGTGTCACGCAGCACGAATCCGGGCTCACTCAATACATGCTGTCAGGACACAAAAAGTCGCCCTAGTGAACAGCCGCGATGTGAGCACCGCAGCGCTGCGGGCCTGGGCAATGTCGGTCCTGTTGTCGCTGTTGTGGGGCGCGTACGCGACGGCAGACGAAGTTGAGACCAACACCGAAGGCCCTGAGCCGCCGCTGGAGATTGGTGAGACCGCGCCCCCTGCCAGCACCAATATCACCGTCGAGCTTGAACTGGGTGTGCTGCGCGGGCGCGCGCGCGAATACGCCTTGTCGCCGGACTCCGATACACCGATCCTCAGCCGCCTCGACTGGGATCTCGATAATGTCGCCATGGCCGGCATAACACTCGCGTATCAACCGCGCGACTGGTTGCAATTGCAGCTCAAAGGCGCGACCAACCGCAGCAATAGTTCCGATCTGGTCGATTACGATTTTAATATTTTCTTTTGCCCACCCGCAGCGGGCACCAGCACCTTGTGCCGTTCCACCCACCATGATACGCAGCTGGAACGCGCCTTCAGTTTTGATGGCCAAGTGGTTTTGCGCGTGCTGCGTTTTCGCGGCAGTGAGTTGCATGGACTGCTGGGTTACAAGTGGCGGGCGCTGTCCTGGCGCGCGTATGGTGGTAGCGCGAATTATTCTGATACGCCATTCATTGGTGCTGGCATTACCTATCGGCAGCGCTGGCACACCCCGTATCTCGGTGCGCGCTGGTCGCGGACTTTGGGCGCATTCGATGTGCAATTGGAAGGCAGCGGTTCCGCCTGGGGCAGTACGCGTGCTCGCGATCACCACCACCTGCGCTACTTGGTTTTCACCGAGAGTATTGAGGGCGTAGACACCTTCGCCGTGGGTGCGGAACTCGGCTATCGGTTTCGCCCGAATATCCGTCTGAGCCTGCGCTACGACTTCGAGCGCTGGATGTTGGCACGTGGTGACACGCGGGTGGTGGATCTCATCGAAGACAGCAAACAAAACTTTGCCGGTGCCGGCGGGGTCAGCCTCTACACACAAAGCTTAAATTTTGGCGTTGCTGTCGATCTGGATCGGCTGCCCGAGCTCGCCGCTGCAGGCATCGCACCAGCCGATATCTGGCGCGGTAGCTACGGCGGCTTCCTCGCCGGACCGCTTTTTGCCCAAGGGCAATGGCGTGCGCGTCCCTGGGCCGATTTGAATTTCGAGCCATTTACGCAGACGAACACGGTGAATTTCGCAAGCGTCGCCGCCTATGCCGGCGCCTTCATAGGTCATAGCCTGCGTTGGCGCGGCTGGTTATTGGGCGCAGAGGGGGACTTCGGACGTGCCGATGCCGACGATTACGTCAGCGGCGTTCCTGGTACTTTGGGCCCCGCGTTTTTGCCGTCCAGTGCCGATGTGGTGGTGGCAGGGAGCCGTTGGGATAGCAGTGTGCGCTTGAGGGTAGGGCGCAATCTCAGCCCCAGCACGCTGCTCTACCTTACCGGTGGCTTAGCCGTGCAGCACCTGCGCTACCGCGTCAGTTGTAGCTTTGAGGCTTTCGGATGCTTCGAGGCTGACCGTGACGAAAAATTCAACACCAACCGGCTCGGCTGGACCATCGGGGCCGGCGTGGAACGGGCCTTCGCCCAGGGCTGGTTTGTGCGCGCAGAATATCGTTACACCGACATCGATCGCTTCAGTCACGAATTCTTCCGCGCAACGGATCTGGATCGTGTTGCGACGCGCCTCGATGCCAGCAACCACCGTCTGCTGCTCGGCATCGGTTTGCGTTATTGAGGGGCCGGCGCGCAATAACGCTTCGTTAGCCACGCCGACCGCCTCGTGGTCTTCAGATCAGGTGCCGAGCCGGCGTATGGACTGCTCGGTCATGTAACGTTCGACCAGGTTGTAATCCGGATCCAGCGCTTCACCTTCAAAACCGCGACAGCTCTT
>JANOXY010000133.1:0-11945 GCA_031418675.1 Pseudomonadota bacterium | reverse complement strand
TTTCCCGTCAAGTCATCAGATGGAATGGTAGGGATGGATTACCAGGCACTGCTCTCGCCCGAACGCAGCGCGGATCTGAGTGCGCGTGGCCTATGGTTGAATCGTCTATTCAGTGATGCCCTGGACGAAGCTGCCGCGCGTGATGCCGATGCGGTCGCTATCGTCGATCACAACAGCATGACCGGTGTCGCGACACGCATGAGCTACCGCGAGTTGCAGCGCCTGTCGATACGTATGGCCTGTGCCCTGGCCGCTCACGGTGTTGAGCGTGGTGATGTGGTGGCCGTGCAGTTGCCCAATTGGTGGCACTACGCGGTGATTTACATTGCCTGCGTGCGCATCGGCGCGGTGATCAATCCGCTCATGCCGGTATTTCGTGAACGTGAACTGGAATACATGCTGGGCTTTGCCGAGGCCAAGGTGTGGGTGGTGCCTCGTGAGTTTCGTGGTTTTGATTATCCGACCATGGCCGCCGGGTTGCGCAGTGCATTGCCCAAGCTTGAACAGGTGTTCGTGGTGGGCAGCGTCGATTCGGCAAATGATTTCGAAACCTGTCTGCTGGAGCGCGCCTGGGAAAGTGAAGTCGACAGCGCGGCCTTGTTTGCAGCGCGTCGTATGACTGCCGATGATGTCACCGAGATCATGTACACCTCGGGCACCACCGGCCAGCCCAAGGGCGTGATGCACACCGCCAATACCCTGATGTGCAAATGTCTGCTGGCCAGCGAGTTGTTTGGCTTCGGGCCCGGCGACACGATATTCATGGGTTCGCCGCTCGCCCATCAGACTGGCTTTCTTTACGCCACACTGTTTTCGATCTACCACGGCGCCAAGTGTGTGTTGCAGGACATCTGGGAGCCGGTGCGCGCGTCACGGGTGATCGCTGAAGAAGGCTGCACTATCACCCTCGGCGCCACGCCATTTTTGAGTGACCTGGTGCGCAATCAGGACGCCCGTGCTTACGACACTTCCTGTCTGCGGCTGTTTTTGTGTTCGGGCGCGCCGATCCCCCGCGTGCTGGTGGAAGACGCCCAGGCCAGCCATCCCAATATGTACGTGATGAGCGCCTGGGGCATGACCGAGATGGGCATCACCACCGCGACTTATCCCGGCGATCCGCTCGAAAAAGTGCTGGATACCGATGGTCGCGCGCTGCCCCATCAAGCGGTGCGGGTTATCGACGAAGTGGGCAACGTCGTTGCAGCGGGTGTTGAAGGTCGTTTACAGGCACGCTGCGCCACGACCTTCGTTGGTTACTTAAAACGCCCGGAAGCCTATGGTGTGGACGATGAAGGCTGGATAGAAACCGGCGATAACGCGCGCATGGATGGCGACGGTTATATCCGCATCACGGGCCGCTCCAAGGACATCATCATCCGTGGTGGTGAGAACGTGCCGGTGGTTGAAGTTGAAGAGCTGCTTTATCGCCACCCCGCCATCGAAGATGCGGCGGTGGTGGCGATGCCCGATGCGCGTCTGGGCGAGCGCGGTTGCGCTTTTGTTACGCTGCGCGCCGGCCACAAGCTCGATTTTGCCGGCATGATCGACTATCTCACCGGCTGCCGCATGATGAAACAGTATTTGCCGGAGCGGCTGGAGATCATCAGCGCTTTTCCGCGCACACCCAGCGGCAAGATTCAAAAATTCAAATTGCGCGAGCAAGCCAAAACGCTGACGCCGACACCTGTCGGTCACTGAAGACTGCACACGAGGATCACCACACCATGAATGCCGACCTGTTGCTGGAACGCATCGCCACCACTTTGCGACGTGATATCGGCCCGGCGGTCGAAGGCGAATTTCCCAAAACCCAGGCTTTTATGGCAGCCGTGGTGCTGCAAAAGCTCGGTCGTCAGATCGGCTTGCAGGCCGTGCACGGCGCCGCCGATGAGGCCGACAACCAGGCCTTGCTCGATGATTTGCGCAGCGAGTTCGAACAGGCACCGGTGCCAGCCGCGATTGCGGCAGCCCTTGCGACCTTTGCCGGCCAACGGGACGCCACCGCACTGTGTGGTCTGATCTCCGCGCTCTACGACGGACGCGTCGCCTTGGGTGAGGCGCGTTTTGATTCACTCATCGGTCGCGTGCGCAAAAATCTGCGCGCCAGCATCGACCGCCGCATGGTGTACGCAGCATGAGTGGCACAAGCGACCCGAAGCTCGAGGCCCGTATCCTCGATTATCTCAAGAGCCGTATCCCGACTGGTCGTGACTTCGTGCTCGAAAACGTCGTACGCATCGCCGTCGGCTGGTCCCATGAGACCTGGCTGTTCGATCTTTCTTATCGCGAAGACGGTCGCAGCGAAAAACGCGGCATGTGCCTGCGGCGTGATCCAGGCAACGCGCTGTTGCGGCATCTGTCCAGCCTCAATGAACAGTACCGCGTGCTCAAATGTCTCGAAGCAACCCCGCTGCCGACACCCAAGGTGTTTTGGTACGAAGATGATCTGGCGATCCTCGACATGCCCTTCCTGGTGATGGAAAAAGTGCCGGGCAGTAGCCCAGCCCGTGGGGCCGCGAGGGTCGGGCCTTTTACCAGAGCGCCGCCGATCGTGGTGTATTGCCGGCCAGCTTCACGTCGACCCTGGCCACCCTGCATACCTTGGACTGGCGCGCCGCCGGTCTCGATTTTCTCGGTGTGCCGGCTGTGGGTCCCGAGTTTGCCCAGCGTGAGATCAATAAGTGGAAAGACCTGATCGCGATATCCGAAGGTGCACCCGAACCCATCCTGACCGATCTGATCGCCTGGCTGGAGGCTAACGCGCCGTCCTCGGAGCATGTCTGTCTGGTGCACGGTGCGTATCGCACCGGTAACCTGCTCATTGATAACGATCGTGTCTCGGCCGTACTCGATTGGGAACTGCAGGTCTTGGGCGACCCGATGTACGACGTCGCCTATGTGCTTTCCGATCTGAATCGCGAAGGCACACCGCTGTTATCCAACCTCGTCGAGCGTGATGCTTTTTTCCGTGACTACGAAAAGCTGACCGGCTTCACCATCGATGAAAAGCGTTGCCGCTATTACAACGCACTGTATGCCATGCGTTCGGTGGCGTTCTGGATGAGTGCTTCAGGGCTCTATGCCAGCGGTCGCAGCGATGACATTCGCCTCGCACGCACCGCCTGGTCAGTACCGGTGGTGCTGGAGCGTGCGGCGACCGAGCTCGGTTATTGAGGATTTCAGCCTGCTGATCGCGGCTAGCGGGGTCTATTTGTTCCCCGTTTCGCCCCATCAGGGCCTGCATGCTGTACCCTCGACGGAGCGCCCGGTGTGGCTGCCACCCTGGCGAGGTCTTGCAGGGCGGCGTGACCACGCCGTGGTGATGCTAGCCGTCCACCGTCCAATGGTGTCCAACACCGCCCCGATCCGAGGAGAGCCCCCATAAGACCTACTAAACGCCTGACTTATATCGCGGGCATACGTGCCGCGATGGAGTCGATAAATGCGACGCTGCGCGAGCCCCACTCGTGGATAGGACGCACCGAAGAAAGCATCGTCTTCATTGCTGAGATCGATCACGTCGACAAGATCAACAATCGTTATAGTCACCACGACGGTACCTACCATCGTCTGGTTGCGCCCCTGCCCCCCACGGCCGCTGCGCAGACCACGCGTCATACCAACGAACTGTTCGAAGCGGTAGGCCAGGCCTTCAACGACGGCATCAAGTGCAATCTGCTGCTGGTGCGCGGTGCCAAAAACAGTGTCGCCAAGGGCGGCGTTCGGGCCGCGGTGGATGGTGACTACTGGTTGGTGAATCAGTTCATCGGCAGCGTCGCCGAGGGCTTCGAGTTCAATATGCTGCGCGTGCAATAGCAGCCTGCGCGTAACCGCGCCCGGTCGTGGCGCGGTGGCGGATGGCTTCGTGTTGTCCAATCATCGCCGTCACTTCTGTCCTCTTTTGTTTAGAGCCTGCGGTTTCTTCGTGCCTTGGACGCGCAAGAAACGGGACGCATGGCTCCTGCTCACGAGCTCCAATCACACACTGGCCACGCTCAGTAGGTCCTAACAGCGAGGTGTGAGATGAAAGATCTGCATGGCAAGGTGGCGGTGGTCACCGGCGCTTCTCGCGGGATCGGGCGGGCCATTGCGTTACGGCTTGCACACGATGGCGCACACGTCGTCGTGAACTACGCCCAACAGCACGACGCCGCGCAAGCGACGGTCAAGGACATTATCGATGCCGGCGGCGAGGCGCGGGCCGTGCAGGCCGACATAATGTCCCGCATCGCCATCCGCCACCTGTTCGACACCACCCTGCAGCACTACGGGCGGCTCGATATTCTGATCGCAAACGCCGGTTATGGGGTGTTCAAACCACTCGCCGACATCACGGAAGAAGACTTCGATACGACCTATGCCATCAACGCCCGTGGCACCTTCTTCTGCATGCAGGAAGCCTTGCGCCATCTCGGCGACGGCGGTCGCATCGTCTGTATCTCGACCATAGGCACGCTGTTGAACATGCCGGGCGGGGCTTGTTATTTCGGCGCTAAAGCCGCGGTTGAGCAGTTCTGTCGGGTGGCGGCGCGCGAGGTGGCAGCGCGTGGCATCAACATTAATGTGGTGTCACCCGGTTTCACCGACACGGACATGTTGCGCGCCAGTCTGGCAAACAGCGAGCCCGACGCCAGCACCCAGTTGATTGACATGACACCGCTGGCGCGCTTAGGCGAAGGCCGCGACATTGCCGCGGTAGTGGCATTTCTGGTTGGGCCCGACGCGGCCTGGATGACGCGCCAGAATCTGGCGGTTGATGGCGGCATTGTCAGTCGCTGAGCGCGACACGCGGCTGATCAGCGTTTGTGCGGCTGGATCCCGATTATCCAATGCTGCGATAACCGGCATGGTGCGCAAGCTCATGTCTCCAGCCCTGCAACCCAGCACGCAAGGTCGCCTGTGGCTGTGAGCACGGTGCCTTGCTTCACAAACACTGGCTGGCCGCCACCCAAGCACAGCTCGCACAGCGACGGCTTTGACTATCAGTCCATGCGCGCCCGACGTATCGCGGCGACAACGCCTGAAACGGCGAGGAAAAGCAGGGCTAGTGACGCACAGATGATGAGCACTGGTCCCCAGCGTCCAAACAAGCGACCGGAGTGAATATCGAGCACCACGCGTTCTAGCGAAAGGCCTTCACCGCGATAGGCTTTAACGACGATATCCGTAACGGCCGCTGGCGGCGTTGTGCCAGCAGACCACTGCACAGCCCCATGCTCTGTGTCGGGCGCAAATTCTCCAGTGTCGGGTTGGTACAGGTAGCGATCTGCGGTCGACGCCAGCACGATATGGTTGTGCGCGTCGCGCCCCACCGAGGTCATGCCGACTGGTAAGCCCGATTCGCGTCCCAGGTGTTCCAGCACTTTACCGGCATCGTTTAAAACCAGAAGTTCGGCGTCGGTGATCACCAGCCATTCGTGCGGCGAAACGTCGCCGACATCGAATACACCGAGCAGCACGCCTTCGACCGGGCTGATCTCGTGCGTGTCGTAATAAAGCCGTTTGCCGAGCTGCGTGACCCAATGGGAGCCGTGCTGGAATCCACGTGGGCTGGGCGGTGCGTGGATGCCGTACCAGTTCATGAGCCACGGCTGATCAACCTGGCGGCTCGGCAAATGCAGTGCATCGCTGAACATGAGCACTAGCCCGCTGCTCGCGAGCGCAAACAGAAACAGTGCCGCGACGAGTCCGACCACGCGATGCCAGCGCTGCAACCAACGCGGACGCGTGGCAGTGGGCGGACCTGCGCTGGGCTCATTCACCGGGATTTGCCTGGCTGCCGAATCAGCCGGGCTCGATAGAACGATCCAACAGCAGCGCCAGCCGCGCGAGGCGCGTTAATGCCTGCACGGACAAAGTTGCGCCCGCAACACCGTCGATGCTGCGGTCCAGGCTCAGGTCCGAATTGAGTTGCGCGCCGCGAAACTGATCGGTAAAGGCGGGATATTTGACTTCCCATCCACGACTCTCCCGATAAATGAGCACGCGCACATCGGCGAGATGATGGGCATCGACGATAAGGCCGGTGGTGATGGGTTGTTCTTTCCCGATGTCATCGAGCAACCATGCCGTGCGTTCGCCGCTGGACCAGTAGCGGATGCGAAGTGCGCCTAAATCATGGCCCATGATCGCCTTGATATCGCGCTTCAATGCCGCGGTCACCCACAGTTTGCGCGGTGCCGGCACCTGTCCGCTGAAGGTTTCTTCGAGAAAAGTGCGAGGATCCTGATAGACATCTTCCGCTTGCGTGTTGAACGCAAGTACGCCGGCCAGCAGGCCGGCGTAAAGCGTGCGGCGCACACGCAGCCTCGATTTAGAACTGATAACCAAGGCCCAAGTTTATCCCATCACTTTCACGCGCGACAGGCGAGTCTGCGTCTTGCCATTGCGCGTCAAACTTGAATACCACCTGGGGGTGGGGCCAGTAGTTGAAGCCGAGGTTGAACATCTCCATCGATGTGAAGCGATAGTCCAGGCCACCGAGTTGGTTACGCTGATCCCATTGCTGGTAACGGCCGAACAGACCCAGTTCACCGGGCATGAAGCCCAGGGTAAAGCGGTACGCGGGTTCGATGTACCAGCCATCAAGCGTATCGGCGTTGAAGTTGGTGGGGTCGATGCCAGCCGCGGTGTCACGGCCGAAATCCCATCGTGCATACAGCGCACGCAAGCCAAAACCGCTGGCATGTTTCCAGTCGATGTGGGTTTCGAACAACCACGCATCGGCGTCGATCTCGTCAGCCGTGCCGGTGTAATCACGCTGATAATCCACGGTCGCAGCCACTTCGAGACCGGGGATGCCGGCGTAGATCACGCGGCCCAGAATTGCGGCATCCTGATCTTCAGCTTCGGCGGTTTCTTTGCGGCCGTCACGCGGGCGAAACGCTTCGTCGCCGTCGGTGGGCACGGCCAGGCCCGAATGCAGGTAAAGGTTGTAGGCAAATCCGGCGCCGAGTTCACCCCAGGCGCCGATCGTCGCTTCACTCCAGGTGGAGGGAATGATTTCGGTTTCAACAGGGTTGCGCTCTACGCCGTAGAAGGTATTCGGTTCGTGGGTCAAGTTCAGCAAGCCGACCGGCATGATGTCGATACCCGCGCGGATGTGGTGGCGCGGATTGATGTCCAGCTCCAGCCACGCCAGCTCCAAAGCCACCTCGCCGGGATCACCATCGGCGGCAACCGAATGTTCGATCTCGAGTTCGGACGCAAATCGAATCCACTCGTTGAAGCTGTGGCTGGCAAACAGTACAAAACGATGGAAGTCGGCCTGATTCAGATCGTTGGCCTCACCGTCGAACTTGGTGGCGTTGTCGTTCAGGCTGTTGTAGTGCAGCTCGCCATAACCGCCGATGGTGGTGCGGTCTGCCCAGCGCCCGGCGACGGCGGTACGACGCCCGCTGATCGGACCCCAGCGACCTGCCGCCGAACCGACACTGGTCGGTGGCTGCGGTACGTTGGTGGTGGCCAGTGTGTCGTCACCCCCGGCGGCCACTTGTTCCAAGGCCTCAGCCGTGGATTCCACTTTTGCGTCGACTTTTTCGACCTGGGCCACCGCCGTATCGGCTTTGGTCACCGCTGTGTCGGCCTTGCTCACGGCGTCGCCCAGCTTGGCCCGGGTCGCTTCCAGTTGGGTCGTGAGGGTCTGAATTTGCTGTTGCTGCAGCTGGACTATCTTCCAGAGTTCGTCCAGAGAGCGGGGCGTGTCAGCCGCGGATGCCGACGCTGCGCCAAATAAAATCGCTGCGGCGCCGCCGCATGTCAGTAGCCTGTTCATGTGTCCCCTTTCGGTCGTCAATCTCTTAAGGCGCTCATGCGGCGCATGTTACAATTTACCGCAATTGAGAGTTAGTCGCAATTTGAGAAGCATTATGATTCACAAAAAAGAACAAAAAAAGACTGCACTCTCAATGTTCACCGCTCTCGACGTGCCAGCATTCGTCAGCAGCCGTCGGCGCGCACTGGGCGTGCTCGCGGCCGCGACCTTGGGCGCATTGAGCCAACGCTCTGCGGCAGCTACGGCGCCCGTGCAATGGAGCGGCACGGTGCTGGGCGCACCTGCAAGCATCACGCTCTACCATCCCGACCGAGCTCGGGCTGAGGCGGCGCTACGTACGGTCCTGTTGGAAATTGAGTCGCTGGAATCGATTTTCAGTCTGTTTCGTGAGGGCTCTGCCTTGGGCCGCCTTAATCGTCTTGGCGAACTCGACCCTGCCCCTGACGCGTTGCTGCAGGTGCTGGACCGTTGCCGCGATCTCCACGACGCCAGCAACGGCGCGTTTGATCCCACCGTGCAACCCTTTTGGACTGTGTACGCCAAGCACTACGGGCATGGGGCTGCGCCTGCCGATGAGCCGTCGGAAGCCAGTCTGGCCGCCGCCCTGCAGCAAGTCGGATTCGGGCGGCTTGAACGCGACGGACCAGCACTTCGGTGTCACGGCACGCAGCTGACTTTGAACGGCATCGCCCAGGGTTATCTCACCGACCGCGCGCGGGACATTCTGGCCGTCCACGGGTTACCCCATGCCTTGATCAACCTCGGCGAATTTCGTGCGCTCGGGCCGCGCCCCGATGGCACAACCTGGCGGCTTGCCATCAGCCATCCGGAGATCCCTTGGCGCACGCTGGCGGAAGTGCGACTACCGTCCGGTGCGGCGCTCGCAACATCGGCCGCCATGGGCACGGCCTTCGATAACAACGGACGTCATCACCATCTGTTCGACCCCCATACCGGCCGCAGTGTGCAAGGCTGGCGCAGCGTGACTGTGCAGGCTGCCGACGCAACCCTGGCCGACGGCCTGTCGACAACCCTGGCGGTCGCAAGGCCGGCCGATGCCGCACGCATACTCGCGCAATTTCCGGGCACCGGCGCCTTGTTGTTAGGGCAGGACAACAAGCTCCACGAGCTCGGCGAGCGCCTCACGCTTGCATAGTGGGCGCCCCACAATCAGGTCTGCGAGCTCGTTTGGGAGTTGCAGCCATTGCTCGGTTTTCTGTCATTGCCACGTTCGATTTTCGCGCCTGGTCCGGGCCTGCGATTTCCGCCTATGCCAGACCGATGATCGTTAGCGAAATGGAGATCCGTTAGCCTCTTTTCGATTCAGGCGACAGCTGTTGGCTCTGTTATTCTCCCTGTTCAACGAACTCATCTAGCGAGCTACTGTGAAAATCTACGCCCCACTACTTTTTTGCCTGTCGATCATCGGTTATTCGACCTCCAGCGCCGCCTACACCACCTATGCCAGAGCCGAGGCTGCCGATGGCAACCTGGGCATTTTTGGCTACACGCTTAACCCTTTCCTCGGCAAACCCTACGATTACGACGAGCAGAATCAAACCAATCAGGGCGCGGACGCAGCGGCTTCTGTGATTTACCCAGTCGTGGATTTTACCAATCCCGCTCGGACCCAAGCGTTTGGCATCGCTTCAGCGACGCTGGGTGTGATCCGTGCTCACGCCAGCGCCGGTTCGCTAGGGCCATTTGTGTCCGGCCTCGCGGATGCCGGATTTTCCGATTCCTTCACGATTCGTGGCATTGGCGCCCCGAATAGCAAAAAGAATGTCATTGTGAATTACCACGTGACAGGGGGCAGGGGAGGTAACTCAGATGCCGCCGGTGGTGTTGCTGTCGGGGGCGGTCAGGCCATCGAGTTTGGCGATTCTCGTTTGACCCCAAGCTATTACTACTGCTCCGCGACAGCGAGTTTCTGTACGGGATCGGTAACGATGTCGTTACCGATCAACACGCAGATAAATTTTAATGCCTGGCTGGGTGTAGCGGCGCGCGCGGGCGGCGTGTTTACCAGCTCTACCGCTGATTTTGGCAACACAGGAAGAGTCTTTTTAAGCCTTGAGGACCCTGGCTTCAGCCTCGTGACGGGCAGCGGCTTTGACTACTCCCCGGTGCCCTTGCCCGCGTCGCTGTGGTTGTTTAGCGCCGCTTTATGCGCACCGCTTGTGCGCCTCGGCAAAAAGAAGCTCTTTACGAGCAGAAACCGTCGGCTCGAACGGCAGTCGTGACGGCCAAATTTAGCGTGCACACACCCGCACCCTCTTGTTAAAGACCAAGCGCGACGAACACCACCGTGGTGGTCGGCGCGCAGCTGGTTTTCCATAGGCGGCGCGCTACAAGCGTCGCGCCGCTGCCGCGTTTGACGAGTAGCGTCAGCGTCGAAACAGGAACCGATCGGTGACACTGTCGGCAACCACACCACTTAGCCCGAGCTTAAGAAATACGTGGCGGCCGATCACTTGTCGGTCAACGGCGTAAAGTTCAAGGGTATTGACACCATTGCGCAAGAGACGGGGCTGCAGCATTGTGGAAATAATCCGCTTTTGCTGTTTATGACTGACCGCGGGCATGACCGCAGCAATCTGCCCATTGAGTGTCGCCACGAATAACAAATCGTCGGAGCCTAACGGTGCCGAGCCCTTGATGGTGCCGTTGAGATAGACCGGCGCATTGGTCGCGCCGCCAACCGCCGCGTTCGCCGCCAGCAAGCCCCTAAGAACGGCCGTTCGGCCTGAGTTTTTTACCTGCCCTATCTCATCCACTGAGCGACCGAGCCAGTCGGGAAAGCTGGCAAAATGTTGTTCCAGCGTGCCATCGGGCCGATCCCCAAATTGGGCGTCTCTGAGCGCAACTTGTGCTTGAAAAATCGACAGCAGTTCGGTCTGGAATGGCTGATATTTTGCACCCGAGCAGTAGTGCAAACGTTCCTTGATTGAAGACGCGCCTTTGGCCAGCACGTCTCGCCCATCAAAGGCTGTTGGCTGTAAGTGCTTACCTAGACTACCCATGAGCGTAGGCAGGACATCGATAGTCTGCACGGGTGTGTCAATGAGCTCACCGTGATGCTGACCGGCAAGCTTCATGATGAACGGCACGCCGATGAGATTGGGAAAATTCTGCGCGTTCGTTACGCGTCGCGTGTCTCCCGGTACAAAGCTGACACCGTGATCGGCAACCACAACGAGCGTTGTGGTCTCATACTCGCCGACATCGTGCAGGCGTTTCACGAGTTCCCCAATCAGCCGGTCGGTAAACATCGCCTGCAGAATGTGTCGGAAATAACTTTCCGCAACATGCGCCGACTGTTCGTTCCAGCGCTTGCCGGTGATGGCGTAGGTGGTTGCGCCTTTGTAATAAAAAGTCCCGTCGGAGAGGTTTTCGAAAGGTGCATGGGGCATCAAAAAATGGCCGAACCTCAGCCACGGCCGATCGCTCTCGACTATCGATTCCACCAGCTGACGGAATTGCTGGACCCGCACGGGAAAATACATCCGATGGGCATTTTCTTTTGGAATGTCCTGGTCGGCGGCGGCTTCCATCCAAAAATCGTCCAGGTCAGGCAGTGATGAGGCCAGTGCAACCGGCGAGGTTCCATGCAGCCATGCAACGCCAAGATGTTCGGCAAAGCGCCTGAAATTAAACTGCGTCAGTCGGGTATTTCGGTCGCCGCAAGCACCGGCCGGACATAGGCGTGTCAGCGTCTCCCAGGCTTCAATCTCGTGGCTATCACCGAGCAGGGTGAAGAGGTTTTGTGGATAGTTCTGCAGTATCGGGGCCACCGATCTTGGCTTGGGCTGCCCAAACAGCTTGCCCGCCAGGATGGCCGGCACTGCGGTCGCTGTATTGCACGACACTGAATTTGTCTGCCGGAACCAGTAGGCGTCAGCTGCCAGAGCATGCAAGTGCGGAAAGCGTTTGGCGTCGATCATCCCGTTGCGGTCAAGCAAGGTCGTCACTGGAAATTCGTCGAGCACAATAAAAACAATGTTGGGCATCCGCGGCGCAGTGTCGACCGCGCCGACCGTCGCCGATGTCGGTTGCAAAGCAGAACGGCCTAAGCCTGGCATCGCAAGGTCAGCGGCCGTGAACGCGTGGTAGAACGTCAGCAGCAAACCAAGCGCAGTAGCCGCCACAATGACACGGACGACCTCCAGGT
>JANOXY010000132.1:0-7590 GCA_031418675.1 Pseudomonadota bacterium | reverse complement strand
CAATATGTTCGTCGGTTTCAGTTTTGGTGGCGGTGGCACTGGCTGCAGCGATCCGAAGAACGATGATGACCCGGATAACGATGATCAAGAAGCGCAATGCGAGGACGTCTCGGGTGACGCAGACGTGGTGCTGTACGACGGCGCTTTTCCAACTTCGGCGCCGCTGGGTGCCGCATTTGTGCACAGTGGTCAAAGCACCGGTGCAGTACCCAATGCGCTGACCTCGACACCAGACCATATGGGCACAACGGCCAGCTTCGGCGGCGCGGCGCCAGGTCCACTCGAGACCGAAGCCTATGGCGGCGCGGCCAAACACCTTATCGCCTGGTACTACCCGCCGAGTCTGCCGGCCTCGGGCCTTTTTTTTCAGCCCTCGGTGTTCCCTGATCGCAATGTCTCGCAAGCCTATAAGGGCTTGCCGCGTTATCTTGATACCACTGAGGCCCAGCCGCTGTTTAAGTCTGGCGGCCCGTTTTTACTGGTCGGTCTGACCATGGACGAGGACGATTTTGGCGACGCGCTGTACAAGGACCATGCGGGAAAGGATCCCAAGGGACAATTTGCACTGCGCGAGAATTTTGCTAACGGCTCGATGTCTGCGGTCGCAAAATCCGAGGTCTACTTCAAGCGTCCGCTCGACATCGATTATTTTGCGCGCGGCGATTCTTACGTCGAACACGGCAGTGCCTTCAACCCCTACTGGCAGGCGCATCTCGCTGAAACCAGCCATGCCGATCGGGTCATCGCCCTGCTGCTGCAGCATGGTGAGCTGGCGCAGGGCATCTCTTTCGACGGCGACATCGAAGGTCTGGTGGGCTGGGTGCAGAATGCGCTCGGGCTTTAATCTGGGCATGGGTCCCTGTTATGTCCGTTTTCCCGGCCAGGCGCGTGGTCAAGCGATGACGGAGTTTGTCATCGCCGCGACCTTTGTTTTGCTGCCATTGTTTGTATTCGTACCGATGTTGGGTAAGTACATCGACTTCAAACACGCCGCGATCCAGGCTGCGCGCTACCAGGCCTGGGAATACACCGTGTGGTACAACGATCTCGACGATCACGACATCCTCGATAATTTTAATTCCGGCCATGCCAGCTTTCGCATGCCGCTGAAAGATGTCGCCACTACGCGCCATGAATCCCAGACTCGCATCATGGCCCAGGTGGGCAACTATCCGAGCGACGATATCGGCGATCCAAGTACGGCCGCGATCCGCCCCATCAGCGACGCCGATCAGAACATCGCTTACGCGCCCAATCCGCTGTGGCGGGATCGCAGCGGGCTGCCGTTTTTTGCTGGCGATCTGACGATAAACGAAGTTGAGACCGATGGCGCGACGCCGACCATCACGATTTTTGGTGTCAACGTCGGCAGTTGGTTGAATTCCATCGTCGACATCGTCGACGTCGCCTTCGGTTTTATCGGTGACATCATCGGTGTCATTGATTCAGTGACACCCGGTGATGGCGGCGGCGCAGCACCGGGTGCCGGCGAAGTGTTCGCCGGCTCGCCTGAGTTCAGCGCAATTAACAACAAGGGTTATTCCCACGTTGATTTTGATGCCATGGCCTTGGTCAATTCCCTCGGTAGCAATCTGCGCACCGATTTGAACGGCGGTCCGGGCGGGGTATTCAACACCTTGGGTTTCAAAGCCAAGGCCGGGGTGTTAGCCGATGGCTGGAATGCCGGTGGCACAGCCCACACCTATTTGCAGGTCGGCGGCGCGACGCCATCGACCCTGGTCAAAGAGCTGCTCAACCTGCCTGGACTCTCTCAGGTCTGGGATCTGATCAGTTTCATCGCGCCCGAACTGTCGCGTTGTGATCACCCCGACGGCGATGGTCCTCATCCGCTCATCAAGTCACCACTAGCGGCGCCCGGTGGTCACCTATGGCTAGGCTACGTCGATGGTGATGTTGTGCACCCCGATCGTTTGTCCGTGCCCGGCGAGGACAGTAAGGTGCGGCTGGGCACCCATGTCTGCGATGACAGTGGCCGCTGTCGATGGGATGACGACGTTGAAGCGCTCGACCCACCGATGTCCCATTCGCCGTGTCAGCCCTAGTGTTCATGCGCACGTCGCAGGCGCTCTTGTTCTGCAGTGTTTTTTTGTGGCTGCTGCAAGCACAAGCGCGGCCGCCGGATTTTCCGGCACCCGAACAGGCGAAGGTCAGTTCGGTGGCCGAGCAGATGACAATTGCCGGCCGCACAATGGCCGTGCGTGCTTTTGTCACCGAGGATAGCGTCGACGAGGTCGTAACGTTCTACAAGGACGCCTGGCACGAGCCACCGGTGGCCGGTGCGCCCGGTTGCGCAATTGAGAGCGAGGCGATTGCGCCGTGGACACTCATCACCCGCGTTGAAGATGATTATGTGATGACGGTGCAGCTTATGACGCGCGAACCGAAGGGCGCCTTTGGTTTTCTTGCCCTCGGTCGTCTGCCGGAGCCGGGTGTGCCGCCGGTCCCCGCACCAACGCCGCCGGCCATGCAGGGCAGCGATGTGCTCTCTAACATCACCCATCGTGACGTCGGCAAACGGGCGCAGACGGCGATGCTGGCCAATACAAAATCCTTGGCCAGCAATGTGTCCTTCTATCGCGGTTTTTATCAGGACTGGCGTGTTGACACCGATAAAGAAGTCAGTCGCGCGAAGATGCACGCACTGGCTTTTACCCGTGGTCGTGAGCAGGTTGTGATCACCATCCAGGGTGGTCGTGACGGATCTCATATAGTGATAAACTCGATCAAACACGACCTCCTATGAGCACTTGGATGCACCGCCGTCGCCCGCAGTATTCAGCGCCGATACGACATCCGTACGGACAGGCGATGGTCGAATACACGGTGATTCTTGCCTTTGGGCTGCTCGTGCTGCTCGGCCCCGGTGGTGACGTGCTGCGCGATCTCGCCGACGTTATGAAAAACAACTACCGCGGTTACACCTATGCGATGTCGATGTCGCCACTGCCCGATTTTGACACCGGCCCGGAACTGCGCGAATACGTCGAGGGCCTCAACCTTGAACCCCAACTCGATGAACAGTCTCTGGATCTTCTGACGGTTGACCCGGGACAGGACGCGGTGACCGCTGCCCTGAGCCCATTGTCAAATCTCACCGGACAGTTCAACAACATTGACGATGTGCTGGGCGCTTTGCCGGAGGTCCAGGACATCATCACTGATATGGCAGGGGACGCCATCTCACCGTTCTGAAATTCATCGCGCGCCGTTTATGGCTGGCGAGCGGGAAAGTGCAGTCTGTCGCATGACTGAGTTTGCGACATCGCCGAAGGGTACGGCGCGAGGCATAAAAATATCGGCTGACGAGTTTGGGGGGTTGATAGCTCATGGCGGAAGTGCGAGAGAGCAAGAATGCCTTTGGCATTCCCTTGATTGTGGGCGCTATCGGCTTCGGCCTGGCCGCCGCGCTGATGTCGTTCATCTATCTGAAGTCCGAAAAAGCGGCGCTGCTTGAGAAGTACGCCGGCTCCAATCGTCAGGAAGTGACGGTGTTGGTGGCTGCCAAAGATCTACCCAAGGGCAGCGTCGTGCGCGAAGAAGGCCTCTCACAACGGCGCATTCCCGCCGGCTTTGTTGCCAACGATGCGATACCCGCCGCCGACTATCAGAAATATCTCGGACGGGTACTGGAAGCCGACGTCGGTGCCGGTAAACCTTTGCTGACCAGTTATCTCGACACGCGCTTCCCGGTTGATTTTTCGGACATCGTGCCCGTTGGTCGGCGTGCCATGACCATTCAAGTCGATGACTTGAATGCTGTGGCAGGATTTATTCGCCCGGGCAATCACATCGATTTGTTCGTCAACATTCCCTCGGCACTGTCGGGCTTTTCCGCGGGCTTTATCAGCGCCAACATGATCGACTCGATCCCGGCTGAGTTGCGCAATGCGATTCCGCCGGCGCTGCTCGAAGCTGCACGGGGCGCTAATACCAGTGACTCCACGGTCAAGGACCTGCTCGCCAACGCCATTCCCAAAGAATTGATCCTGCCGGTTCTGCAGAACGTGCATGTGCTGGCCACCGGACGCGATCCCTATCGCGAGGAGCTCGATCAACTGGCCTACCCGCAGCCACGCGCACAACGCACTTTCAATACGGTGACCCTCGACTTAAGTCCGCGCGAAGCGGCATTGGTGACGGCCGCGATCAAAAAAGGCGACATGCTCGCAACCTTGCGCAATCGCAATGACAAAGGCGCGGCTGATTTTTCCACCTTGTCAGCGCAGGACTTGTTCAGTAACGCCTTCAAGATGGCTAAGGCCGAGGGTGATCGCCGCCAGCGGGTGGCTGTCGCGGGCGGCGTGGACCGCGCCGGAAATCTTGTCGATGCAGCGGGCAATACCCTCATGAATCGTGAGCAACTGGCGGCTGCGGGCCTGACGGTCAATGCGCAGGGACAGTTGGTCGATAAAAGCGGCCGCTTGATTGATCCCAAGGACATGGTCGTGACGGCGGATGGCCGGGTGCTCGAAAAAAGCGCACTCGCGGCGGCGGGTTTGAGCGTGAATGCAAGCGGTCAGCTGGTCGACAAAAACGGTAAAGTCGCCGCCGCCGATGGGGTGGTGGTGACGGCCACCGGCAAGATCATGACCAAGGAGCAACTCAACGCGGCGCGCCTGAGCGTTAATGCAGCGGGCGAGGTGGTGGATGCCCAGGGCCGTGTGGTCGACACTACCCGCATGGTGACGACGGCCGATGGCCGCGTGCTGACCGCTGAGCAGCTCGCGGCGGCGGGTATGCACACCAACGACAAGGGTGAGATTGTCGACGCTGCTGGTAATGTGATCGATCCAGCCAAACTCGTGGTGTCAGCCAACGGTCAGATATTGAGTACTGAACAGCTCGCGGCCGCCGGTCTTACGGTCAATGCAAACGGCGAAGTGGTGGATACCACCGGCAAGCGTGTTGATCCAAATACACTCATCACCGACGCCAACGGCAAGCTCATCGATAGCCAATCGCTGGCAGCCGCTGGTCTGAGCATCAACGACGCTGGCCAGGTGGTGGACAAAGCCGGCAATGTGATTGATCCGGCGACGCTGGTCGCCAACAAAGACGGGCGCGTGCTGAGCCAGGCACAGCTTGCTGCCGCCGGGCTCAAACTCGATGAACAAGGCCAGGTGGTGGACGCCAAGGGCCGGGTAGTGAGCACCGCACAGCTTGCCGCGGTAGCAGCCGCCACGCCGATCGCCGGCGAGAGTAGTGGTGGCCGCTCGATCGGTTACATCATCGGTGGCGCGCCCACGGGCGGCGTGGCCAAGAGCACTACCTTAAAAGTTACTGAGTAGGGCTTGGTCATGGCAAACAAGGCGTTGTTTGTGCTCACCAGCGCGCTGTGTTTGGCGCTGAGTCATGGTGTGAGGGCGGAAGGCCAGGTGCGTGATGCCCATGCCGGCACGCGTAAGGGCGCGGTTTACGAAGCCACGCCGGCCAACGATGCGGCGGCCGCGGCGGATCACAACAGCGCCGTCGCAACAAGCGCAGGGGCCACGCGCGGACCAATGATGATCGATAGCACCGCCGGCAGCAGTGCGCCGGTCGAACCGGGGGCCGGCGTGGAGATCATTTCCGGCGGTGGTGGTGGCAGCGACGGCGCAGCCAAAGTCGGCCATCTACCCGTCCTGCAGTAAAACTAAAGAATAACGATCACCGGGCAGGGGATATAACGATGGGGCTCACTCGCGCACGACCAACCAACAGCCGCCGACAAATTGTCGGTCGCATGCTGACGACACTCGCATTGTGCTTGTGCATGGCCGAGGTGCTCGCAATCAATCTCAGGGTCGGCGAACTGAAGATAATGAACCCGGGCGACATCGATCGCGTCGCGGTCGGAAACGCCA
Source organism: Pseudomonadota bacterium (assembly GCA_031418675.1). Lineage (GTDB taxonomy): Bacteria > Pseudomonadota > Gammaproteobacteria > JADJYF01. Next base: position 1,726 of record JANOXY010000132.1, on the reverse strand, counting down.
ACGTCATCAGTACCTCGCTGTTGAAAAACGGCCAGCTGCTGGTATTTGGCGAAGCGCCCGGCCTCACCACCCTGCATCTGTGGCTCAAGAACGGACAGGAAAGTCAGGTCGAATTCACGGTCGATAAGTCGGACTACTCGGCTGCGATCTCGAGCGGTGTGCTGCAGCAAAAGCTCAACGCAGTGCGTAAGCTGGTGGCGGATATTCCGGGCGTGGACGTGGCGGTGGTCGGTGACAAGATAGTAATGAGCGGCCAGTACGATGGCCGCTATGGGCCGCAAGTCGCCGCGGTCAAGGCTGCTTATCCGGAAGTACTGGACCTCTCGTTGTCGACCAAGCTGAGCGAAGTTAAACAGCTGGTGGCCGACATCAAAGGCATCGATGTGCGTCTGGTGGGCAGCCGCATCGTCTTGTCCGGCTCCATTGACGATGGCTACGAACCAACCATCACCACGATCATGGCGGCTTATCCCGACATCATGGATCTGACGCGCAAAGAAGAAATCGAACTACCCGACGACAAGATGGTACTGGTGAACATCAAGATCACCGAATTCAACAAGAGTGCGTCGGATAGTCTCGGCATCAATTGGAGCAATAATTTCGCCGGCCCCGCCGCAGCCCTTGCTACCGAAACCGGATTTGGAGGCTCGCGCCAAGGCGGCGTTACAGTGCTTGGCAACAGTAATGCGCCCGCGCCGCTGGGGAGTATCGATGCGGCCAACGTGCAACCGTCGTTTGGATACTTTGGCATCGCTACGGAAATCACCTCGCGCATTAATCTGGCCATCGACACCGGCAATGCGATGATCCTCGCTGAGCCGCGGCTGGTGGCGCGCAGCGGTGGGGAAGCCAAGTTCCTCGCTGGCGGTGAAGTGCCGATTGAAATCGTGACACCCACCAGCGCCGCCATCGAGTTCAAGCAGTTCGGCATCCTGCTCAACATCAAACCAACGGTGGACCGCAATAACAATATCCGCGCCCATGTTGAGACCGAAATCAGCGCAGTCGACAAATCGGTCTCGGTCGGCAACACACCGGGATTCCTGACGCGCCGAACCGATGCCGATATTCTGCTGCGTTCCGGCGAGACCTTGGTTATGTCGGGCCTGGTTGACCGGGAACTCAGCCGTGACCTCACTGGCCTTAAGGGTTTTGCCTCCTTACCCATCCTCGGCAGCCTGTTCCGCTCGCGGGATTTCCGTGACAAAAAGACCGATCTGGTGATCTTCGTTACGCCGCAGGTCTACGACACCGAGCATACGCAGAACGTCCAGGCGATAGCACAAGAGCAAGACCGCCAGAAGACCTTTCTCGATTCCATGAACACGTCCACTTTTAAACTGGTCGAATAAGCTCAGGTACCTGCCGGCATGTTTAACATTGTTATTAAAAACGGCAAGGGTGAAACCCTCGATACGATTGAGTGCCCGGTCGACGTGTGTGCAATTGGTAAGGCCCGCAGCAACCTGGTACAGCTGCGCGGCTGGCGCGTTGCCCCCCAGCACGCCGAGATCCACCGCACCTCCGAAGGTCTGTTTCTTGAGCGCGTGTCACAAAAAGCGGCAGTCGAAGTAAACGGTAATGCGGTCGACCACTACGGGCCGCTGCGCACCGCGGACCAGATCTATATCGCGGGTTATTACCTGCAGGTCGGCGAACTGGCGAAACGCACCAAGGAAGACGACCTTAAGGCCAGCCTGGCGCGAAGCACGGCACCCCGAGC
>JANOXY010000131.1:0-12507 GCA_031418675.1 Pseudomonadota bacterium | reverse complement strand
GTTCAGACCCTTCGCCCGCGCGCCGCCGCAACAAGAGTTGCCGGGCCTAACGCAACCAGGCTGACGGCAGATCTCTCTCTGACGCAGGGACGCGAGGCTGGCCTGACACCCGGTTCGGTGTCGCTCACGCCGGCGGGCCCGAGAAGACACCATGTCCCTCGGACCAACCGCTCGAACGACCCTGCAGACCACATCGGCTCCCGAAGTTCCGCTGCAAACCCGACATCACCGGCTATCGGTTAAGCCATTCGTTCCTTGGCGTCAGCGCGAAACGCCGCATTTTCAATCTCGATGTCGAAGTAGACAGCTTTTATGCTTCCTATCCGCTATCCGCCGAGTACAGTCTCTGCAGACTCCCCACTTCATGGCCGCTTGTAGCCGAAGACCTGTCGCCCACTGTCAGATGCAGTCGAAGCAGATGATCGGCCGCGTCTGATCGAGTACAGGTTCTTACAGATTAAGAATGAGGGGGCATGAAGCTGCTGTGCGCATTAACCACGCGGTGGGGGCACATTTGGGGGCATGTTGATTTATATTTTTATAAAACTAATTGCTATTCAAAACGTTAACGTCCCGATGTGAGTGAGTCCCGGGAGCCAAATCAACATCCGACACCATCCAGCAACGTCCTAAAATGCCTAATATATAGGCAGTTACGCCGTCCCTGTCGTCGTTTACCGTCCTATCTCATGCGTTGACATGCCTCCGCGCTGGGTCATGTTTGGGGGCACATGACCTATGGGCTAAGCGAGCTGCCCAATAATGCCGATGTCCGATGCGGCCGCGCGTATCGCCAAGCCCCGCAAAAAGACTCACAAAATCACTGACCCTAGCGCGATATTCTTTGAAGTAGCGCCAGCGGGCGGCAACTATTGGCGCATGAAGGACTGCTTCGACGGCGATGAGAAACGCATCATGTCCAGCGTATACCTCGACGTTTTAATCGCACAAGCGTGCAAGCGATGCAGTGGGGCCCGCAAGCACCTGGCAAATCGCGTTGACGCGGGTGTGCTAAAGCAGGTAGGCATGGCGGCGACCGGGAATCGCTTCGAGGCGCTAGCGCGAATGGCACCGCAAATTTTCGCCGGCTTGGGTTACACACCACGCCGAAAAGTTCATCCGACGGTTGGAGCGCGAAGAATTCCGTTGTTGGCAACCCGTCCCATCGGCGAAATATATGCACCAGAGTTGCGCGCCCTGCTGCGCCGCATTGAGGCCCGTGACGCGCTCAACACTGCGCACCGCGTACATCAGAAGTGCGGAAGAATATTTAGGTATGCCGTCGCCACCGGTCGCGCGCAGCGGGATTCGTCCAACGACCTACGCCGGGCGATACCGCATGCTCAGGAACATCATCACCCGACCATTACCGAACCCAAGCGACTTGGCGAGCTGTTACGCGCCATTGTCTCGTAAAGCGGCTCCCACGTTACCCGGGGCGCGCTGCAATTGGCACCGCTGCTCTTCGTTTGCCCTGGCGGACTGCGCAAGGCAGAGTGGTCTGAATTCGAACTGGACCAGGCAGAATGGCGCATACCGGCGAATAAAACGACGATGAAGGCGGTTCGATCGGCGCTACGCCGTAGGCGACAACGAAAGCAGAAAACGTGACTTGCACGCTGCCCCGGCAGACGCTGAACAGGCTCGCACAACTGATCATGGAGTGCAGACACATGGTCATCGCGAGCAGGCCATAGGCGACGACGTGAGCAGGGTCGCGATCAGGAGACGGCGCGGTACTGCGGGCACCGGGCTCTCGGGTTGAGGCTGCAAGGTATCGGATGCCGACGCTTTGTTGCGACGGCCATGGTGCCTGAGCGCCGGGCGCCCCGCCGCGCTCGAAGGGAGATGGCGGGACGCTGTTGCAGGTGCCATGCGGATGCAAGGGCGCGGGCGCGTGGCTCAGCCGCGGCGGCGGCGCAGACCAAGGCCTGCGAGGCCACTCGCCAGCAGAGCGAGCGGAGCCAGCACGGGCACAAGTGCAGGCGCATTGAAAGTGAATCGCGGTCGCCATTGAACAGCACACGCACTATCACCTTGGGTCCTAGTTGCCTGGTGACTTTCGGGCTTTTCACCGACAGCACAAGTCGCCACGATGGCAGCCACCCGCTTCCAAGCGGCGGGTGCCAACAGCCGCATTCTTGTGTGGGTGTTTGAATGCGTCTGCCGTGACTCTAGACGCCGAAAGCCTCGGCCAACTCGTCGATCGCCGCACGGGTGTCATCGATCAAGTCCCATAAATCGGGAACCTGGTCACGACAGGCGACGTAGCCGAAAACCACCCGCTCACGGTAACTGATGACAGTCATGTTCAAGCCCATGCCATCGCTGACGGTCGACACCGGCACGAGTGCGGTGAGTTCGGCGCCGGCCAGATAAAGTGTTTCTCGCGAGCCTGGCACGTTGGAAATCACCACGTTACTGATCGGGGTGACTTGATCGGCTAAACGCAGGCGCGCCACGGTGCGCGCAGCTTGGGCGGCGACTGCAGGCGCGGCAAATTTGGTGAAGTCCTGCAAAAGGCTGGCAGGGATCGCGTTGTGGATCTCTTTGGCGTTGTGCATCGAGCTGCGGATGCGTTCCAACCGCGCCCGCGGGTCCGGCGTATCGGTGGCCAGCTCGCTGAGCATCGATGAGACTTGGTTGCTGTAAAGTTCTTCTTCCTCGCCGGTGCGCACTGAAACCGGCACCATGGCAATTAAGGGTTGATCCGGCAATGCGTTCTTGCGCAGCAGATAGCGCCGTAATGCGCCGGAACACACGCTCATGACAACATCGTTGAGGGTCGACCCGGCGGCCTGTTTGATGCTCTTCAAGCGCTCAAGCGCGACGGGCGTGAAAGCCATACGTCGATGCGCGGAGACCGTGCCATTAAAAGGCGTGCGTGGCGCGATCATGACCGAGCTGGCGAGATCTTCGATGGCCGCACCCGACAGCCAGCGTGACAAGCGCGGTTCCGCACGCCCTGCCCCTTGTCCAGCCGAACCGCCACCCAGTACCGTGCTCAAGGCACGGATCTGCATACCCAGCCCGAGCAGCGGGTGACGCAACATCGAACCATAGGCGCGGGCCAGGAGTTCCCAGGCTTCCGGCGGATCTTCGACAGTTCGCGGCGCGGCGGGTGGCAGCGGTGCGGGGTCCGGTTTAGTGCTGAAGATTTCACTGAACATAACCATGCTCGAGGCACCATCGGCCGCGGCATGATGAGTTTTAAACAGTAATGCGACTTCGTTCGATTCCAAGCCTTCGATGACGTGTAGATCCCATAGCGGCCGATGGCGGTCCAGGGGGCGCTCGACCAGGTGCGCGATGAGCTCCGCCAGCTGCGCCGTGTTACCCGGCGGCGGCACGCCGATATGGCGGACATGGAAGTCGATATCCACTTCGCCCTCGTCAATCCAGTAGGGGCGGTCGAGCCCGAATGGCACTTCGACAAGGCGCCGGTAAAGCGGCGGTAGTCGGCGCGCGCAGGCCTGAAAATGGCTGCGGATCGCCGCGAACGGATTGCTGTCGCCGAATCCCGCTCCGTCGAGCAACATGACGGTTGCCACGTGGCCGAAGGTGGTATCGGTTTCCATGTTAAGAAATGCTGTATCAAGGCCGGAAAGCTGCAGCATCGCGATTCCTCACTACGTTCATGGGCGCTGGCGGACAGGCCAAGGCCAGGTCATTTGTCTGGCGCAAGCGATCAGATGCAAGCACGTGGGTGGACGGGTCCGACCCGCAGTCCAAGCGGACGTCGCGCGCGCTGCGCCCTGAGTTTTGTCTTGTAATAAGAACTCACCAGCAAGCGAAGCTCAGTGCTCAAGTTCCATGAGATAGGCGAAGCTTGGAACCGCGAGGCCGTCGCTGCGGGTGGCGAGATACCGTTCATTCTGCGCGGCCGGCGCTAAGTGCTCGCGTATACGCCAGCCACAGTCTTCGACAAGTCCACACATGTCTTCGACCGCGAATAGAGATTGAATCGGTTCACCTTCAAAGGCGGTTGCGATGCGAGTGCTCGCCAGTAGCAGGCGGCCGCGTGCGTCGACAGGCGGCGCTTCACTCCAGTAGTCAAGCACCAGCCGCGTACCGCTGGGCGTGCGTTCGCGCACGTCGCGCAAGGTCTGGGCGATGGCTGCGCGGGTCAGATAGTAGGTAGTGCCAAGCCAGGACACGAACGTCGCTAGATTCATGTTGAATGAAGTGGTGGCGAGTGCAGCGCCTACGGTGTCGTGTTCAAAGTCCACCGGCACAAAGCTCAGACATGCGGGCAGCTGCGCTATACGATCACGCTTCCAGGCCTGGGTGGCGGGGTGATCAAGCTCGAAGACCCGCACATCCGTCGTCGCGTGGCGCAAGGCATAGGTATCGAGACCGGCGGCGAGCACCAGATACTGGCGTGGCGCGTGTGCCGCCAGCGCATCTTCGGCGAAACGGGCGCGCACTACGATTTGGGCGCGCATCGCGGCCAAGCCGCTGCGGCGTTGGCGAAAGACCGCAATCCACGAACGCGCTAGCGCATCGAGCCGCCTTAGGTAATGTCGACTTGGCAGCGAGAGCAGGGGCTCCACAGCGGCATCTTCGAAGATCCAGGGTGGTGCATCGACGTGGCGATGCAAGGCGCGCAAAAACGCCGCTACTTCGGCGGTGCGGCTGTGCCGGGCCGGCTCCATGATCTTTATGCTCTCACCAAACTTGCGGGCTGCCGTACCCGACGGACTATGTAGTCGGGCGGCGCGGGGACTCTGGCAAAATCCCACGAGCCGCCGAATTGTTGCTTTTCCCGGCTCGCTCAATCCTCGAGTCGAAAACCGACCTTGAGTGTTACCTGCCAGTGGGTGATAAGGCCTTCCCTGATCTCTCCGCGCGTTTCCATGACTTCAAACCAATCGATATGACGCAAGGATTCGCTGGCCTTGGCGATGGCGTTGCGGATGGCTTGATCGCTCGATTCAGTCGAGCTGCCGGTCAGTTCGACCTTCTTGTAGATGTGGTCTTTCATAACGCTGTTGGTCCGTTTGTTGAGGAGACCTGTTCAGCATAGTTGACATTCTGGTCTCTTGCTTCGGACTGCACCGGCGCTTATCGGTGACTGACATTCCATGCAGTCCTGCGCTCACGTCACCGCATGACGAGCTGGTGCTGGCGTTAACCCGCATCGGGCTCTGCTCAGCCATCGCGACCGTAGGCCGCGCGTTGATTAAGGAAAGTCTGCACGTCGCAAGCCATGATCAGAAGGTCGTGATAAGCGCCGTCGCGATCCTTGATGTGGTCGCGCAAAACGGCCTCGGCCTGAAACCCGAGTTCCCGAAAAAGCACCCGGGCACCCTCCTGGTCGGGAGTCATGCGCGCGAACAGCTTTTCGATATCCAGCGCCAGCGCGATGTTGAAGGCCTCGCGTGCCAGCAGACGACCAAGGCCACGTGCACGTGTACGCAGCGCCGTTGCGACGCGCAAATCGGCAACGTGTCGCGTCCATTCCAGCTCGTTGAGGTTGACGGTGGAATAGCCGCATATCCCGGCATTGTCTTCCGCCAGAAGCGAGTAAATCACACCTTCCCGAAGCGCTTTCAGCCAACTGTCGATGGCGCTCTGACGTGTGATGTCGCGACGCATGTACAGTGTGTCGTGGGGTGGCAGCTCACGCGCGAAGGCCATCAAAGCGTCGCCGTCGTCGCTTGTCATGGTTCGTATGCGATAGCTCTGTCCGCCCAGTTTGGCGGTAATCGGGTAGTGCGCAAAGGCCTTGGCGACTGCATCGCGATTCATCGGGTGTCCTGCCTGTGAGAATGGTTGACTTAGACGTCGCGAACGCTCAGCCAGGTGTCGAGCTGCGGCCACAAACGGAAAATTGCGTTGCCTCCAGCGACCAGACTGACGTGGCCACCCTTCATGACGATTTCATGTTTATCCTGGCTGCCAATATTGGGCAGGAGATCCTTCGAAGCAGCGGCCGGCACAATGTGATCGTGCTGCGCGGCGACATGCAGGAACGGCACTTTGATGCGCCCAAGATCGACCCGTTCGCCGCGCAGGGTAAGCGCGTTGTTAACAAATTTATTATCGATCATGAAATCCTTGACCAGGGTGCGGGCGAGTTCCCCCGGCACTGGCAGCTGATCGACCGCCCAGCGGTCGAAGCGCAGATGCGCTTTGACAAAGGCGTCGTTTTCGACATTGTTCAAAAGCTTCATCTGATTGGCACTGCGCTGCAGGGGACGTAGTGCCTGCAGCGACGTGTTAACGAAATCGCCGGGAATATTGCCCAGTTCCTTGACCAGTCGGTCGATATCGAATGACTTAGCTGTCATCCAGCGTTTGTAGAGCTCCATACCGTCGGCGTTGATTGGGGTGGTAAAGCAGGCCAGATTTTTCACCGGTCCTTTGACATTCAATGCCGAGTACATGCAACTCAACATCCCGCCCATGCAGTATCCGACCAGGGTCAGTTCGTTTTCACCGGTGTCCTGCAGTACGGCATCGATGCAGCCGCCGAGCATATCGATGACATAATTGTCGAGACTGAGGTGACTCTGATCGCGACGCGGTCCGATCCACTCCAGCATGTAGACGTCGTGGCCCTGCATGACCAGGTATTCGATCAGGCTCTGGCCTTTGGCCAGGTCGAGGATATAGCCTTTGGCGACCGGCGACATCACGATCAAGACCGGCACGCGATAGATTTCGCTCTGGGTCGGCAGGTAGTGATAGAGCAGCGCAGTTTCGTTGCTGTAGACCAGTTCCTTAGCCGACGGCCCGACGTCGAGATCCGTTTGCGTCTGGGGTAGCGGCGCGAGGCCGGGGATGTTACGCGCGATGGTTCGGTCCAGTGTTCGCCGTATGCTGGCTTCCAGATCTTCGTTGGTGATTTCGGCGCGAGCTGATGCGGTCATGACGATTCCAGTGCGGGTCAGGTGTCGAGATTGTTGGCCGGCTTGCGCGTGCGGGCTGGGCGCGCTGCGTTATCGCCGGGCTTTGCACTGCCCGCCAGGACCGTTATGCGTGCGATCTGGCTGCGCTGCTCGCGCAATTCAACCTGGATCCGGTTCAATGTCTCCTCCATATGCGCGAGGCGATCATTTGTGTCGAGAATATCGCTGCGCGAAGGAATGTTGAGATTTGCGAGGTGTTGCCCCATGGTTTCGCTGAACATGCGATGAGTGTGCAAGGCCTCGAGGGTATAGCGCCCCATGCCTTTGGAAAAATGTTCGTTGCCCATCATTTCGGACAGCGCGTCGCTCAAGGATTTCTCGGATTTGACGAACCATTCGCGCCACAGGCGGATGGGATCAAAACTGTCTTCGCTGGCCATCGTTATAGCCCTCCGGGGTTCTGGTCGTTTATTAGGTGCGCTGTACGGGTTCGCTGAGTCGCGCGGCGACCGCGCGGTAGACGCTGCGGTCGAACACCATGCCGATATGGCTGCAAGTAACTTCAGTGTTGAATCGTTGGTCCTCTTCTATGCAGCTTGACCAATCTGCAACACCATCCTTGCGCGAGTAGATTGCAAATTGTGCGACACCACGTCTGCGCGGCGCATTCATGTTACGCACGAAATCGCAGGTGCAGTGTCCGGTACCGCAGGACGCATGCAGATTGCGGCCTATGAGAACGCCCTGGGCAAGCTTCAGCGTGTCCCAGATGCTCAAAACAGCGGGATGCGCCTTGACGAGCGAGCGAAATGGCGAGCCGAGAGTGATGACACGATCGATGAGTTCCGGCTCGTCCTGCACCAGACTCTTGGCCAGCATGCCGCCCAAACTGTGTCCGATTACATTGACGCGCTGGCCAGTACGGTCTGCCAGTGCGCGCAAGCGATGGGTGAGTTTGTTCGCTGTGCGGTCGGGACAGTCGTTATTCCACGAGATGCGAGATAACGACGAACGATAGCCAATACGGCGCAGCCAGCGGTGCATTTCCAACATCAGCAGGTCCCCCGACATGAAGCCAGGGATGAGCAGCACGGGTTGGCCGGAACCGCGTGTTACGCCGACGCCATAATAAACCGGGCTCAGACGCAGGCTCGCCCACTCGAGACCAAAGCGTGCTTCTCGCCACAAGGGGGTCATGACCTGCTCAACGGAGTCGTCGTAGGCGTAAGCCTCGTCGAGGGTTTCGTCCGACGGAGCCGAACTTGCGCCGTTTAAGTTTTCGATATTCATTGGTGTGAGTCGTGTGGCCCGGCAGTCTGCCCTGATTGGGCAGCCTGCCGTGTTGGTGTGGTGCTGTGCGCGCTTACTTCGCAGCTTTCATCCACAGGCTGGTCAGGCTCTCGAACGGCTTACCCAGTCCCTTGCCGGATTCGAGCAAGCTGCTTGCAGCGGCGCGGGCGTCGGCTGCTACTTCGTTGTTGGCGCGATAGACGGTTTTTGCGAACTCAAGGGCGCGTTCCTGAGCAGCGGTCAGCGCGTGCAGCGCCGCCTCGACATTCTTACCGTATTCCGAGGGCTGAGCGACGAAGGTCTTGGCGAGCGTCAGTGCATCACGCTGGTCAGCGAGCAGATTCTCGACCAGCTTATCGGTGACGCGGGCAGTTCGCTCACGAACAGTGCCGACGACCTCAACAAAACGTGCGTGGCCCGACTCAAGGCGCTCCAGGCTGGCCGTGGTCGTTGCGGCTGCGTTGGGCAGCGAGGCGGAATTTTTGCTTGTCATTGTCGGACTTTCCTATGTGTGGTTTTGCCGTTCGGGCGGGATATATTGTTGCGATGCAGCAAATGTAATGCCTTTGGCGCTTGGATGCAAGCTGTCCACAGATGATCAACGGCGGTATTCAATACGCAGACTTGCCTTCGCGCTTACCACTGAGCCGCGGCAATACCGCCGGTGGCCTCGGTGAGCCCGTCATGCCTCGTAGCTCCCTGCGAGGGCTGTCTCGTCTGCCATTTTCTGGCCGGCGCAGCAATTTCGTTCTTGCCCCTCTTGCTCCATGCCGACCGTCGGCAGACAAATCATGGTGCCAGCCGGTTGCTTCATTCACGAAGATCGCGATGAGGAACGTCTGTGTCAGCACTGTGGGGAACTGGTCGCGGCGCTGTTCATCTGGAACTCGCTGACACCTCACAACACTTAAGCTCGCGGCTTCACGCCGTTGACAGCTCCTTGCATCACAGGCGGGGACACGGCCCGATCGGCCTCCCCTGCTCCTTTGCATCGCAACGCGCACAAGGCTCCACGCTGGTTAATGGCGTAGGCAGTCCCGGCACTGTGCACCCGGCGACAGGAGGTTCGGCGGTCTATACTGACCAGAGCAAGGCTGCGCGCTGCACGGGCCGCGTCCCAGCCAAAGAGAGGCCCGATGGTTGTGGTAGCCCCTTGTGGCGGTGTCCGCTTCGAAACAAGCCACACACTTGGAGCATGGACCGCCATTAGGCCCAGCCTGACATCATGACGCAGTCCATATCGTCCTTGATCGCGACCGAGCTCCGTCTCGGCGCCCACAATTACAAACCGCTCGATGTCGTGCTGGTACGCGGCGCGGATATCTGGGTGTGGGATGTCGACGGGAAACGTTATCTCGATTGCCTATCGGCCTATTCGGCGGTCAACCAGGGGCATTGCCATCCACGCATACGCGCGGCGCTGGTTGAGCAGGCGGGCAAGCTGACCATCACCTCGCGCGCGTTCCACAACGATCAGCTGCCGCTGTTATATGAAGATCTCGCCGCCCTGAGCGGCGCGCACAAAATCCTGCCCATGAACTCCGGTGCCGAAGCGGTAGAGAGCGCCATCAAAGCAGTGCGCAAATGGGGTTACGAGCTCAAGGGCGTGCCGCACGACCAGGCCGAGATCGTGGTGTGCACCAACAATTTCCACGGCCGCACTATTGCCATTGTTGGCTTTTCCACCGACCCCACTGCGCGCACCGGGTTTGGTCCTTTTGCACCCGGCTTCCGCCACGTGCGCTTTGGCGTGGTCGAAGACTTTGAACAGGCCATTACTGCGAACACCGTGGCCTTCCTGATCGAGCCGATTCAAGGCGAAGCAGGTGTGATCATTCCTCCCGCGGGGTATTTCGCAGCGGTGCGCCAACTGTGCAGCCAGCACAATGTGATGTTGATCCTGGACGAGATCCAGACCGGCCTCGGCCGTACTGGCAAATTCCTCGCCGAAGAACACGAAGCTATCGAAGCCGACGTGACATTGATCGGCAAAGCCCTGGCCGGCGGCTTCTATCCGGTCTCGGCGGTACTATCCAACCACGCCGTACTCGGCGTCCTGCAACCTGGGCAACATGGCTCGACTTTCGGTGGTAATCCCTTAGCCTGCGCGGTCGCCCGCATGGCGCTGAAGGTATTAATCGAAGAAGGCATGATCGAAAACGCGGCACGGCAGGGTGCCTATTTCAAGACGCAACTCGCAGCGCTGCGCAGCCCGGTCGTCAAGGAAGTGCGGGGCCGCGGCCTCATGCTTGCCATCGAACTGCACGAACAGGCGGGCGGCGCACGACGCTATTGCGAGCGGTTGCGTGACCGCGGTGTACTGTGTAAAGACACCCACGAACATTCCATCCGCATTTCGCCGCCGCTGACCATCCAACGCGCCGATGTGGACTGGGCACTGGAACAATTTGCCCACGTGCTCGACAGCGCCCACTAGCTGGCAAGTTTGTGCGCTCAACTCAGGCCGGCTTCGTGCTCAACCCGTTAGTGCAAGCAGCGTGGTATTGCCACCGGCCGCTGTCGTATCTTCACTGACCACCCGCTCCATGCACAGCAGCACGACATCGTCGTCGCTGCGTAACAGGGCGATGCGTGGCCCTTCGCGCGCCGCCAGTACTGCGCGCAAATCGCGCGCCAGCGCAGGGCTGCCATCGAACAGCACAACATCGAGCGCCGCATGCTGCAGCAATACTTGAGGTTCACCGCGCAGCAGCGATACGCGGTCCACACCGGCCAACTGTGCTGCGTGTGTGACCAGGTGCGATTCACTGTTTTTGTGTTCCTGCACCAGTAACACGCGGTTGCCCGTGCCTAGCGCCAGGAACGCCTGCGTCACCAGGTCTGGTGTCGAAGGCCCTAAACACATCACCGTGCCGCGCGGATGCAGCGTGTAGGTATTGCGTTCACCGGTTATACCCGCCAAAGCCTGCGCATCAAAGCGCACGGCACCGGCACGTGTTAGTGCGCGATCTGCGCTCGGCCACAGCGCCGCGGGCAGCGCATCGCGCATGGCACGCAGCGACTCGGCATACTCACCGGACGCTACTGCACTTTCGCGCACGCGGCGCGTGAAGCGCGCTACATACAGTGGCCCGCCTGCCTTGGGTCCGGTACCCGACAAACCAACCCCACCAAACGGTTGCACACCGACCACCGCCCCGATCTGATCGCGGTTGACGTAGATATTGCCGACCCGGGCGCTGGCGCAGATGGCATCAACCCGTGTGTCGATGCGGCTGTGCACGGCCATGGTCAAGCCGTAACCCGAGGCATTGATGGTCGCGACGATGTCGTCCTGTTGCTGTTCGTCGTAAACAACGACGTGCAACACCGGACCGAACACTTCGTGTTGCAGCTCGTTGTAGCGCTCGAGACGAAAAACGCATGGCGCAACATAGCTACCCGCTTCGCAGCGACTCGCTAGCGGCACACGAAACAGCAGTCGGCCAGCGCGCTCCAGCGCTTGGCAGTGGGCGTTGATGGCGGCGGCGGCGGCCACTTCGATCACGGGTCCGATATCCGTCGCCGGCGACCAGGGATCCCCCACTACAAGTTCTTGCATCGCACCTTCGAGCATGGTGAGCACGGCGGGCGCGACTTCGCGCTGCACAAACAGCACGCGCAAAGCTGAGCAGCGTTGCCCGGCGCTGCGAAAGGCCGAAGCGATAATGTCCCGCACCACTTGCTCGGGGAGCGCGGTAGAGTCGACGATCATGGCGTTGATACCGCCGGTTTCGGCGATCAATACCGCATAGGGATCGAGGCTCCTGGCCATGGCCACATCGATCTGGCGCGCACTCGCAAGTGATCCGGTAAAACACACACCGGCTACACGCGCATCGCCGGTCAACGCAGCACCAACGGTTTCACCCGCTCCCGGCAGCAGGATGAGCGCCTCACGTGGCACCCCGGCCTGGTGCAAAAGCGCCACGGCACAGGCTGCGATCAGCGGTGTCTGCTCGGCCGGTTTGGCCACCACCGTATTGCCCGCTACCAATGCGGCGGCCACTTGACCGCTGAAGATGGCCAAGGGGAAATTCCACGGCGAGATACACACGATGACACCCCGTGCGATGCGTTCTTCAGCGACCAGCGTGGCGCGCGCCTGGGCGGCGTAATAACGCAGGAAATCGATTGCTTCACGCAACTCCGCCAGCGCGTCGCGGCGGGTTTTACCCGCCTCGCGAGTCAGCAGGGCCAATAGTTCTGCGCTGTTTAGCGCGTAGAGCTCCGCCGACGCCCTGGCGAGCGCAAGTGCTGCGTTTGCGACCTGGCAGCAGCGCAGCGTAACCGCGCGCGCAGCACTGCTGGATGAGGCGGCGGAGCTCTACGCGCTAAACAGCGCAGAACTATTGGCCCTGCT
>JANOXY010000130.1:0-4803 GCA_031418675.1 Pseudomonadota bacterium | reverse complement strand
GCCGGTCCGTGTTACGGTCGAACCCAACTCATATCGCGCCTCCAAGGCAATGGCCGTGAGCAGTAGCTTCCGATTACCACCAACGCCGACCAATTCGGACCTGTATTCAGCATCTGCGGACTTTGGTCGAGAGAATTGTATCGGTTACACTGCTCGGAATGCTGAACCGTCTCCGCCAAACTGCCCCGGTTGTCGCCTTGCTGATCTGCGTAGCTTTGCTGGCTACATGGCTCACGGGCGCGCACGCGCATCGGCATGTCGGCGCACAGGACGACGGACACACGCTGCACGCTTGGGCTGAAATGGACTCAGACCGTGAGCATGGTCACCGCCACGAACTGAAAATAGACCATGCCATCGCAGCGGATTTCCCCAGCAGCGAACACGATGATGGTGATCATTTCGCTCCCCATCCCTTGTCGCTGATCCACCAGGACGGGCACGAGAATATCGAGTTGCAGGCTCTGCAAGCACCCGCTGTCAAATCACTGTTGGATTTGCCATTGCTGCTTTGCGTCGCTGTCTTGGTTCTGACGCGAACCCGAACGCCCGTTGTTGCCGCCCGCACCGATCCGCCAGATCCCAAACGAGCGGACTGGTTTCTACGCCCACCACCGCGTGGGCCACCGTCGTTCTCCGTCGTTTGAGCTGACACGCCCGGCAACGCCGGGTTTCGCCTCCAAGCGCAATGCGCTGCTGGGGCCGTCCGACGGAGATTCGTCATGTCGTTTTTTACCACGCGCAAGCTTGTTGCCTGTGCGTTTCTGCTGGCCCCGATCCTTGGCGGGGCGAGCGAAGCCCTCCCCGGCAACGGTGCGCCACTTACTCTGCAAGATGCCGTTGCGCGCACGCCGCAATTCAACCCCGATCTCCAAGTCTTCGGGTATGAGCTGACAGCACAGGACGGACGCACGCGCCAGGCGGGCGCAGCGCCCAACCCCGAGCTCGTCATGGAAGTTGAGGATGCCTTTGGCACCGGCTCCAGGCGTGGTGTGTCGGCGATGCAGACCACTATCAGCCTGCGTCAGGTGCTGGAACGCGGTGCGCTCTTGCGGCGCGTGGCTGTCGCCAGCGAGGGCCGCAATCTGCTGGATGCTGAACTGGCCGAGAAGCGCCTCGATGCCGCCAGCGAGGCCGCGCGCCGCTTCATCCAGGTGCTTTCCGATCAGGCCCGTTTGCAACTCACGCACGAAGCAAACATGCTGGCCGCAAAGACCGTAGAAGCCGCAAGCTTGCGCGCGCAAGCTGCCAAAGTGCCGCAGGCCGAGCTGGGCCGTGCCGAAGCCGCCCTCGCACGCACCCGGCTGGAGCCCGAGGACGTGGAGCACGAGCTGCTCACCAGTCGTCGCCAGCTCGCAGCGCTGTGGGGCGATACCGAAGCGACGTTTGGCGAGGCCCAAGGGCAGCTCTCGCAACTGCCTGCGCTCGCGCCGTACGAGAGCCTGAGCGCCCGCATCAGCAGTAATCCCAGCCTGCTCAAGTTCAGCTCCGAGGCGCGCTTGCGCGAGGCGGAGGTCAAGCTCGCCGAGCAGCGCCGCAAACCTGCATGGACAGTCAGCGCGGGCCTGCGCCGCTATGAGGCCGGCAACGACTTTGCCGCCGTGGTCGGCCTCTCCATCCCGCTGCCCTTCAGCGACCGCAACGAGGGCAACATCGCCACCTCACTAGCCCTCCTCGAACAGGTGGATGCCAGCCGTAGCGCCACCGAAGTGCGGGTGCTGACCCAGTTATTCGAGCTGTTTCAAGAGTTACAGCACGCCCACCACACCGCAGACACGCTCGACACCGAAGTGTTGCCGCGTATGCAGAGCGCGCTCAAGCAAACCGAATACGCCTACGAGCGTGGCCGCTACGGCTATCTGGAACTGGTCGCCGCCCAGCGCGAGTTGTTGGAAGTCAAACGCGCGCGCATCCAGGCCGCCGTCAATGCCTACGGCTACGCCACCGAAATTGATCGTCTGACCGGGGCCGTGCCCGGCACCACTCCCACCGAATGAGATCCGCCATGAACAAACTTCTACCGCTGTGCCTGCTGTTGAGCCTCGCCGCCTGTGGCGGCTCTGAATCGCCTGCCGACGCCACTTCCCAAGCCGCTGGCGGACATGAAGCAGCGGCTGCTGAACCCGTCAAAGGCCCGCATCGTGGGCTGATGCTCACCGATGGACCATTCGCCATCGAACTGGCGGTGTATGAATCCAATGTACCGCCCGAATACCGCGCGTGGCCGACACTGGTCGGCAAACCGCTGCCGTTGGGCGATGTGACGCTGACGGTCGAGGTGACGCGGCTTGGCAACAAGGTCAATACCTTCCAGTTCAAGCCGCAGGGCGACTTCCTGCGCGGCGACGGCGTGTTGATCGAGCCGCATTCCTTCGCGCTGAAAGTCACCGCAATCCACGCCGGCAAGACCCACACCTGGGCCTACGACAGCTTCGAGGGTCGCACCACCATCGCGGCAAAGGTGGCGCAAGAAGCGGGCATCAAGACCGAACTTGCAGGCCCTGCAACGCTCACCGAAACACTCACGCTCTACGGTCAGATGGCGGCCAATCCCGAACGTCAGCGGGAAGTGAGTGCGAGATTTCCCGGCTTGATTCGCAGCGTCGGTAAAAAGCTCGGCGATGCGGTGCAGGCAGGTGAAACCCTCGCCACCATCGAAAGCAACGACAGCCTGCAAACCTATGCTTTGAAAGCCCCGCTCGCTGGTGTGGTGACGCAGCGCGACGCCAATCCAGGCGAGGAATCCGGGGATCGGGTGCTGTTCACCATCACCGATACCAGTGCGGTGATTGCCGAGTTATCGGTGTTCCCCAAGGACCGCGCGCGGGTGCGCGCGGGTGCGGCGGTGACATTACGACTCGCCGATGGCGATGCAAGCGTCAGCGGCAAGATCGCGCGTGTCGATGTGAAGGCATCCAGCAACCAATCGGTACAGGCACGTGTCCTCATCGAGCAGCACGACGGTAGCTTTCTGTCCGGCAGCTTCGTTACCGGTGAGGTGGTCGTCGCAGTGCGTCAGGTGCCATTAGCGGTGAAGACGGCGAGCTTGCAAGCCTTCCGCGATTTCACCGTGGTGTATGCGCAGGTGGGCGAGACCTACGAGGTGCGGATGCTCGAACTCGGCACCCCGCAGGGAGACATGGTGGAAGTGTTGGGAGGCTTGGAAGCGGGCACGCGCTATGTGACCGAGAACAGCTACGTCATCAAAGCCGACATCGAAAAATCCGGCGCGTCACATGATCACTAAGAGGACGCCGCCATGATCGAAAAACTATTGCAACTCGCGATTGCCCGCCGAGGGCTGGTGATGGTCTTCGCCCTCGCATTGGCTGCCCTGGGTGCCCACAACTACACCCGCTTGCCGATTGATGCGGTGCCCGACATCACCAACGTGCAGGTGATCGTCAACGTGTCCGCACCCGGTTATACGCCGCTGGAAGCCGAGCAGCGCGTGAGCTTTCCGATGGAAACCGCGATGTCGGGCCTGCCCAAGCTCAGCTACACGCGTTCGCTGGCGCGCTATGGGCTGGCGCAGGTGACGGTGGTATTCGAGGACGGCACCGACATCTACTTCGCCCGCCAGCAAGTCGCGGAGCGTATGAATGCTGCGCGTAGCCAGTTACCGCAGGGTCTTGAACCGACGATGGGGCCGATTGCCACGGGCCTCGGCGAAATTTTCATGTTCACCGTGGATGCCGAACCGGGTGCAAAGAACCAGGACGGCTCGACCATGACCCCCACTGACCTGCGCTCGGTGCATGACTGGATCATCCGCCCGCAGTTGCTGCGCGTGCCAGGCGTGGTCGAGGTCAACCCGATTGGCGGTTACAAAAAACAGATTCTGGTCGCTCCAGACCCTGCAAAGCTGCTGGCCTACAACTTGAGTCACGAGCATGTGCTGAACGCGTTGAAGACCAACAACGGCAATCGCGGTGCGGGCTTCATCGAGCGCAACGGCGCGCAGTGGCTGATGCGTATCCCCGGCCAGGCCGAGGGCATGGATGACCTCGGCAACGTGGTGGTGAAGACGCAGGGCGGTGTGCCGCTACGGGTGCGCGATGTCGCCACGGTGTCGTTAGGTCAGGAACTGCGCAATGGTGCGGCCACGCAGAATGGTCGCGAGGTGGTAATGAGCACGGTCTTTATGCTCATTGGTGCCAACAGCCGCACCGTGGCGCAGGGCGTGGCGGACAAGCTCGAAGCGATCAAGACCAGCCTGCCCGATGGCGTGATCGTCACGGCCGCCTATAACCGCACCGTGCTGGTCAATAAGACGCTGGCCACCGTGCAGAAAAACCTGATCGAAGGTGCGTTGCTGGTGGTCGTCGTGTTGTTCGCGTTGCTGGGCAATGCGCGCGCGGCACTGCTGACGGCGGCGGTGATCCCGCTCGCTATGCTGATGACGGTTACCGGCATGGTGGCGAACCGAGTCAGTGCAAATCTCATGAGCCTGGGCGCGCTGGACTTCGGCCTGATTGTCGACGGCGCGGTCATCATCGTCGAGAACTGCCTGCGGCGGCTGTCGCACGAGGCGCGCGAACGCGGCGCGCCGATGCCGCTCAAGGAGCGTCTGCAACTGGTGTTCGAGGCGACCAGGGAAGTGATCCGCCCGGCGCTGTTTGGCGTCTTCATCATCACGGCGGTGTATCTGCCCATCTTCAGCCTCACTGGTGTGGAGGGGAAGATGTTCCACCCGATGGCCTTCACCGTGGTGCTGGCCCTGGTGAGCGCCATGCTGCTCTCGCTCACCTTCGTGCCAGCGGGCGTGGCGCTGCTGTTCCGCAAGCCGGTGGTGGAGAAAGA
>JANOXY010000129.1:0-3397 GCA_031418675.1 Pseudomonadota bacterium | reverse complement strand
GGTGGTCGAAAACGATGCCCGCACGCACAACATGATCGTGTGCACCTTGTGTTCGTGTTATCCGCGCTGGCTGCTCGGTCTGCCCCCCGACTGGTACAAGAGTCGTGAATACCGTTCGCGTGCGGTGCACGAACCACGGGCGGTGTTGCGTGAATTTGGGACTGAACTCGAGCCCCAGCAAGTGATTCGGGTACACGATTCCACGGCGGATATGCGTTACATGGTGCTGCCCCGGCGCCCGGCCGGCACCGAAGGCTGGTCGGAAGCGCAGCTGGCCAATGTGGTGGGCCGCGACGCCATGATCGGGGTGGCCGAAGTCAAACTCGCTTAAGTCGCTGCGCCCCGGCATTTCAGCCGGCGCGCCGCTCGGCCGCTATCCATCACAATCTCTCCCATGGCGGCGCGCACCTTGCTTGCCTTGACCTCTATTCAGCGCTATATGAAACCGCCCCCCGCCACGCAACGCCCCCGCATGTCCGCAGCGCCGTCTTCCCATCGCAACGCCCTGGTCCACGGTACCCACCTGCTGTGGTACACGATCGACAAAGTACTGGGGCAAGGCGCGTTTGGCATCACCTACCTGGCCACCGACAATAATCTGCATCGGCCGGTCGCCATCAAAGAATATCTGCCCGGTCAGGTCGCCCACCGCGAGCAGGACGGCTCGGTGCTGGCGCTCAGCGATGAACGCGTCGAAGAATACGAGGCCGGGCTCAAGCGCTTCATCTTCGAAGCGCGGTCGCTGGCAAAATTCGAACATCCTTCCATTGTGCGTGTGCATAACATTTTCGAAGCCAATCGCACGGCCTACATGGTGATGCAGTACGAACAGGGGGAAGGCCTGGATCGCCTGCTGAAAAGTCGTGGCACCCTGACCGAATACGAAATCCTGCAAATACTCCATCCGCTGCTGGGTGCCCTGGATGTGATCCATGCGCAGGGTTTTGTGCACCGGGACATCAAGCCCGCCAATATTTTTGTGCGCAGCGATGGCACACCGGTGCTGCTCGATTTCGGTTCGGCACGGGAAGCCATCGGGGGCGAAGCGCGCACCATCACCAACTTTGTCTCACCCGGTTATGCGCCCATTGAGCAGTACGCGGGCAAGAGTGACCAGCAGGGGCCGTGGAGCGATATCTATGGCCTCGGTGCAACTATTTACCGTGCCATGACGGGCCGCACACCCAATGACGCGGTGGAACGTTCGCAGGCCTTGGCGCAGAACACCGCGGACAGTTACCAGGCCGGCGCACACCACGCCAAACGTGTTTACAGCGCACAACTGCTCAGCGCGGTGGATCACGCGCTGGCGTTTCGCGTCGAGGACCGGCCGCAGAACATCGCTGCCTGGCGCGACGAATTGCCACTGCCGGTGGCGGCAGAAATCGAGACCGCCGAGTGGGACAGCGCCACCGTCCCCACCCTGAACATGAACAACGACGCGCCAACGCTGGCCGTGACACTCGCCACCAGCCACGCCCGATTCACACGCGCGCCGGCCGCCCTGGATCATGGTTTGAAGCCACGGCAGCAACGCTACCTCATCGGTGCCGCGGTTTTTATGCTCTGCGCAGCGCTGGGGGGCGCATGGTTGGGCACCCGTCCAAGCCAGGCACCGGCCGCACCTGCACCGCCAGGCAGGGCGGCCGCAGTGGAGCCGACCACGACGCCTGCCGAACCGCAGCGCCCAGCGCCGAGGCAGGCCAGCGAATCAATGGTAACTCCAGCGGCACCACCCTCGGCGCCGCTAACAAGCTCGGCGCCGGCGTCGATCACCTCACCGGCAGAACAATTGAACCTGCTGTTGCTGGCCGCCAGCAATGACCTCGCCGCCGCGCGTCTGATGTCGCCGGCGGGTCAGAACGCCTATGAAAAATACCGTCAGGTCCTGGTCATGGAAGCGGACAACCGGGCCGCGCGCCGCGGCTTGCACGAGATCGCACAACGTTATCTTGCGCTGGCAGGCGCAGCGAGCGAGGCCGGCCAGTTCGAGCGCGCGCAGACTTACCTGGCTCACGCCGCCAAAGCCGCGCCCCAGCATGCTGCACTGAAGGATGCGCGGCAGGCACTGGCCAAGCGTCGCGCCGGCGTTGTTTCGCCGCGCCGGACGGCCTCACGCCACGCCGCGCCTATCATCGAGCGCTCCACACCGGCGCGGGACTGACCGCCCTCAGGCGGTGCCCAAGACCCACCTCGCCCTTTCGATAGCGAGTCGTTCACACCACGTCACCGCACTCCGCGTTCCTCGGATATAGTTTGGCCACGGCGAGCACCGCGCCCGCCACGCACGCCAAAAATCCAAACGGGGGGAGCCCATGATCCGTCTAGAATTCGTTTTGCGTCGCAAGCCCGGCATGAGCCGCGCCGATTTCCAAGCCTACTGGCGCAACGTGCACGGCCCACTGGTGGCCAAACATTCGAGCACGCTGAACATCCATCGTTATATCCAACTGCATACCCTCGACGACCCGATCAACGACGCGCTGGCCGTGGCCCGTGGTGGCATGGAGCCGGCCTACGATGGTGTCGCTGAACTGTGGTGGGAAACACCTGAAGCCTTAACTGCCGCCAATAACGCCGCTGCCCAGGCCGCCTTGCTCGAGTTGTTGGAAGACGAGAAAAACTTCATCGATCTGCCCAAATCGCCCATGTGGTTTGCCTACGAATATCCGCAGGTCAATCCGTCGGAATACGTGATTGCCCATGAGCATGGACCGCTCGTGAAACTATTTTTCTGCCTGCGTCACCTGTCCCACCAATCCTTGGCCGAAGGCCAACTTTATTGGCGCACCAACCACGGCCCATTGATCCGCAGTGTGGCGCCAGGCTTTCGCATGCAGCGTTATCTGCAGGTGCATTACTGCGAAGACGTGCCGGGCGTGAAAGCCATGAGCGATGCCCGTGGCATTACCACGCCACCCTACGCCGGCCATGCCGAGGCGTGGTTCAGTCGTGCTGACCTTATGTCCATGGCCGACGTGCCGGAAGCCAAGCGCGCAATGGAAATCGCCGTCGCCGACGAAACCAAGTTCATCGACTTCAAACGCTCGGCGATGTGGATAGGCAAAGAGCACGTATTCATCGATCGACGCTGAATAGGGCGCCATCGTGGGCGTCACCCGCCGGCTGACGCCCGCGCTTCTTGCATCACCATCATCATCGAGAAACCAGTGCCATGCTCACTACGACCCCGACTGTCGACGCCGATGGTCACATCCTCGAACCACGCGACACCTGGCTCGATTACATCGCGCCGGCTTATCGCGACCGCGCCATCCGCATCGCCCGTGATGATCGCGGCGACGAAGTTTTATTGATCGACGGTCGGCCGCTCGAGGTCGTGCGCAACCGTCTGGCCTCCCTGGGCGGGGTGGAAATGGACCCCATGGAATTGCTC
>JANOXY010000128.1:0-5222 GCA_031418675.1 Pseudomonadota bacterium | reverse complement strand
TATACGGGCCAGCAGAAAGTGGTAGACACCGCTGGCCGCATCGACAAGTTTCGTCGGCGATACGGCGGGTCTTAAGAGCCTGGTGCTCGTATCCGTGCCTGCGCGGGCACGGATGCCCTATAGACCTTTGCGGCTAGCGCGCCACTAAGGGCCGCTGCTGGCGCTGACATCCCGGCTTTGGCGCCGCACCCAGCTCAGAAAATAGCAGGCAGTCACGGAACCAATTCGCACCACACCGGTCACAGCTTTACGTTCGCCAGAACGAGCCTGCCAACCCCTCCCAGGGCAGGCGTCGCCCGGTCCCCCACCGGGCAACAAGATGGCCCCGACCGGTCTAGTTCCCCTAACTTTGCCGGACTCGGGGCCTTTTTTTTAGCCTAACTCCAACCACTGACCCAGCACTTGCCAGGCATGGTCGGCGCCCTCGTGTTTGGATGCAGAGAACAGTTGTGCTGTGCCATGCCAGCGATGTTTGGTCAGGTTTGCATTGACCAGATGCAAGGCCGCCATGGCCGGTCCGCGACCGAGCTTGTCGCATTTGTTCAACAACACGTGCACCGGCACACCGGCATGGGTGCACCACTCGAGCACAGCAACGTCTTGCGGCTTCAAGGGATGGCGGATATCCATGAGCAGGATGAGCCCACACAGCGAAGCCCGCGTTTCAAGATACTCGGGTAAGGCGTCCTCCCAGTGGGCGCGCATCGATTTTGCGACTTTTGCATATCCGAAACCCGGCAGATCAACCAGCCGCCGTTCGGCGTCGAGGTCAAACACGACGATGTGTTGGGTACGCCCCGGCGTACGGCTGGTGCGCGCCAGGCCGCGCTGGGCGCAGAGCATGTTTAACGCGCTGGACTTGCCAGCATTAGAACGCCCGGCGAATGCAATCTCGTGCCCGAGGTCGGCGGGCAATAGATGCGGTTCAGGCACACTGAGCGCAAATCGCGCCTGCGCGAGCAGCCTGCGTGCCCGCTCGATTCCACTATCCATCTTGAGTCCCGCTTTAGCGTTGATCACAACCTACCAATCACCGTACGCATTGGTGCAGATCACGGCCTTGCTCCCGTATATAATCTCGCCTGACTTCCCGCAAGCGAGAGCAAGAGATGCATAAGAGGAACGCGTTCCTGGCAGTGGCCGTGCTGTGCGTAGCATTTGCGGCTACCGGAGTGCAGGCTGATGGCAAAGCCAAAGCGATGGTCTGTACCGCCTGTCACGGCGCGGATGGTAACAGCAGCAATCCAATCTGGCCGAATCTCGCTGCCCAGAACCCGATCTATATTGTCACCCAGATCAAAGCGTTCAAGGCCGGCACTCGTCAAAACGCGTCGATGGCACCAATGGTCGCCGGCCTGGAGGAGGCCGATATGACGGATGTCGCCAATTTCTTCGCTGCGCAAACGCTGAAGGTGCAACCGCTTAGCGCTGCAGCCGCTGAGGCGGCGGCACTTGGTCAGAAACTCTATCGCGGTGGCGATGCCGAGCGTGGGATCCCGGCCTGCATGGCTTGTCACGGGCCCGATGGTGGCGGCAACCCAGGTTCGGGTTACCCAGCCTTGAGTGGTCAACACGCTGACTACGCTGCAACACAGTTGCAGAACTATCGAGATGGGAAGCGTCAAACCGATCCGCAGGAGATGATGCGCACGATCGCAAAGCGTCTGTCGGACGCGGATATCAAGAATCTGACCAGCTACTTATCCGCACTGCACTAAGGCGGTGGTCGATGACCGGAAAGCCCGTTTCAGAGGGCCGCCTGGCGACCTCAGCGTTACTACCGTAGGAAACTGATGACTATGAAGCTCTACCCGATCGTTTGTTTTGCCTTATTGGTGCTTTTGTCCGTGGGGAACAGCCCGGCCGAAGAGTTTATCCTCGGGCAGCATTATCAGGAAATCAAACCCGCGGTCGCCACATCGACCAGCGGCGATAAAGTAGAAGTGCTGGAATTGTTCTGGTACGGCTGCCCGCATTGTTACGCCTTCGAGCCGCAATTGCAGGAATGGCTGAAGCGGAAAGCCGACTATATCGAGTTTGTGCGAGTACCGGCGGTATTCGCCCAGAACTGGGAAATTCATGCACGTGCTTTTTACGCTGCCCAGCAACTCGGTGTACTGGACAAAATAAACATCCCGTTATTTGACGCTCTGCATAAGGAAGGCCGGAAAATTGGCACGGCCGAAGAAGTCGGGCAGTTTTTCGCCGAGAAGGGCGTTTCCGCCGAGGAATTCAAAAAGGCTTATAGCTCTTTCGACGTTGATACCAAGACCCGCCGCGCCATCACCCTGACCCGTGAATACGGTATCAGCGGCGTGCCAGCCCTTATCGTCAATGGCAAATATCGCAGTGGCGCCCAGGAAGCCGGCGACCTCGCCACGCTATTAAAGGTGGTCGATTACTTGGCCGCTAAGGAACACAAGCGGTAAGCGTCCGCGCCCCGGCGGCGCGGAACCGGTCAGGTAATCCCGATCGATCGAGTCTCTCTTAGTACCGAGACCGTACCGGCAGGTGTGCTGCTGTTCCTCCCTTACACGCCCAACAGCGCTAATGAGGGTACGGCCGCACGAACGTCATACAGGACGTTGGCATATCAATGTCGGTTGCGAACTTGAACGGTACGATTACTAATCCGAATGGCTCTCCACCGCGTCGTGACGGCGCGACGGATCGTGCAATGACGGAAACGGTTTCTCGCTTGCAGCGCGGTATTCTGCGGCTTGCGCTGGCCTATCACGGCCGCAGTGCTGACCTCGACAGAAAACTCAAAGATTTAGGCGGACTGCTACGCGCTGGACGACGCGATAGCGAGCTACAACGCCTCATCGACGAAATTGTCACTACCATCGTATCCCTCAATATTGAGCCAGCGACGAGCAGCGCGCCGAGAACACTCGAGTCGGCAGCTGGCGATCAGGTCGCCGAACAGCCGGATCTTTTTCAGCATTTTGTCAAAGCTTTGAATTTGCCACCGACGCTGGCGCTGGAAATTGAACAAGTGCGCAAGAGCATTGAGGCCAAGAACAGCACGGCCGAGTTGCTCGTCCAGATCGAGCAGGCCGCGCGCGCGATGTCCGCAACACTGCTGCAATCGGCGGACAACAAACACTCATTGGACAGTACCCGTCAAGCGCTAATCGATTTGCTGGACCGCATCCCTGTATCGCGCACGCTGAGCACCGAGGGTGCGCAGTTAAGGCGCAACATAGAATCCATTGCGACCGCCGACAATATTCGTCCCTGCACAAACAGTCTCGCGCAGTTGGTGATAAAGCTGCGTGAAGAATTGCAGACTGAGCTCGATCGCCTGGCAGACTTTCTGCGCGCCACAGTGCGCCGCATGCAGGAATTCGAACAAGTCATGGTGCGTTCGCGAGAAATATATGCTGACTGCGAGTCTGATGCTCTGCAGCTGAGTGAAACCATCTGCGTTGGCGTGAGGGAAGTTCGTAACGGTGTCAGCGCCGCTGAAAGCCTGGACGAACTCAAGGGTTTGATTGAAAAAAAGCTGGAAGTTATCGACGACGGCCTGACCCAATTCGTAACAACTCAGAGTCGCCGTGCGGCCGAGGCCGGTGATGTCATCGAGCGTATGACCCATCGCCTGAAAGATCTCGAACAACAAGCCACGCATCTGCGTGAAGACCTTGAGGTTCAGCACGCGCGGGTGCTGCTCGATCCGCTGACCGGTATCTTGAACCGTGCGGGATACACGGAGATGGTGACCAAACACTACGCGCGCTGGAAGCGCTACGGCGGCGCGCTTAGCCTGGCCGTGATCGATCTCGATCTGTTCAAGGGGATCAACGATCGCTATGGCCACGCTGCCGGCGACAAGGTCTTGGCCACCGTCGCTTCAAAGTTAAAAGAACTGACTCGCGAAAGTGATGTGCTGTGTCGCTACGGTGGTGAGGAATTTGTGCTGCTGTTGCCTGAGACATCAACTAACGATGGTCGCACCATGCTCGAGAAGCTGCGCAGCCATATCGCCGAGTGCCCGTTTCGCTATAAAGACACGCCGGTGCGCATAACGATGTCCGGCGGTGTCGCACAGTTCCAGGGATCCGACACCATAGAAGCTGTTTTTGAACGTGCCGACAGCGCGATGTATCTTGCCAAGCAGCACGGCCGCAATCGCGTTTGTACCGATCGCGATCCGCCGCTGGAAGTCACACCGCCAGCCTCCTGAGATGCCGGCCGACTGACGGCCGACGAGTGGTGGGCAATATTTTGCACGCCCGCACCATCGTTTCTAAGGCCCGCCAGACGGTGCCAACCCACTGCCGAGTTCCGTCACATAATCGTCACAAAACGATCACATACTGCGCCCAGTTCAACAGAGCCATGGGAGATCGCAAACGATGAAACGTAAGATTCTAGGCCTAGCCGTGTTGCTGCTCGGCGGCACCGCGCTGACCGCGAACGCCGCAGAGACCGCCGCTGGTCACGCGCCCTATCAGACCGAAACAGGTGTCTCTGGCAACGTCACCAGCGTCGGTTCTGACACCCTGGCCAATCTTATGACCCTGTGGGCTGAACAATTCAAACGCTTTTACCCGAGTGTCAATATTCAGATCCAGGCGGCCGGCTCTGCCACCGCGCCGCCGGCGCTGACCGAGGGCACGTCCAACCTCGGGCCGATGAGCCGTCTGATGAAATCCAACGAAATCGAAGGCTTCGAGGCCAAATACGGCTACAAACCCACGGCGGTGCCCGTTGCCGTTGACGCCCTGGCGGTGTTTGTCCACAAAGACAACCCGCTCAAGGGGCTCAGCATCGAGCAGGTTGATGCCATCTTCTCCGCCACCCGCCAGTGCGGCAATGCCAGCGACGTCACGAAATGGGGCGAACTTGGCCTTACCGGCGAATGGGCCAGCCGCACCATCCAACTCTATGGTCGTAACTCGGTGTCCGGCACCTACGGCTATTTCAAGGAACACGCGTTGTGCAAGGGTGATTTCAAGAACAACGTCAACGAACAGCCGGGCTCGGCTTCAGTCGTGCAGGGCGTGACCAAGTCTCTGAACGGTATCGGCTACTCGGGTATCGGCTATCGCACCTCAGGTGTGCGCGCCGTGCCGCTGGCCGACAAGGCGGGTAATCTCGAGGAAGCGACTGAACAGAACGCGCTGTCCGGCAAGTACCCGCTCAGCCGCTACCTCTTCATCTACGTCAACAAGGCGCCGAACAAGCCGCTGGCGCCGCTGGAACGCGCCTTCCTG
>JANOXY010000127.1:0-2687 GCA_031418675.1 Pseudomonadota bacterium | reverse complement strand
ACGAGCCGGTCGAGATCCACGAGGCACACCGCGCGCCGCTGGAGACAGCCCTCGCTGAAGCCACACCGAACAAACGCGGTACGGTGTCCGTCGGTCGTTTCAAAATGCTGGGCCGTTGTTTATGGAGCCGTGAAAACGCGGCTGACATCGGTCCACGTTGAGTTCACGGCGCAGCGCTGAGGACTCTGCGCCTGCCGCCAGCAGCGCCATGCTGTTGGGTGTGGGCGGACCCTTTGAACGGGAATTGGAAGGTTTTCAGCCGCGCGAAGTGCAGCAGGAAATGGCCAGTGTGGTGGCCACCACGCTCGCACGACGGGAAGTGTTGGTGTGCGAAGCAGGCACCGGCACCGGCAAGACTTTCGCTTACCTGGTCCCCGTCCTCAGCTCGGGCCTGAAGACCATCATCTCGACCGCCACCAAGACCCTGCAGGACCAGTTGTTTCATCGCGATCTGCCGATCGTGTGTCGGGCGCTGGGCACCGACAGTGATATCGCGTTGCTCAAAGGGCGACAGAACTACATCTGTTTGTATCGCTTGGAACGGGCGGCGGTCAGCGCCGAGCTTGATCCCGGACGCTTGCCCCTGCTTACGAGCATGCAGCGCTGGGCGGCACAAAGCGACAGCGGCGATCTCGAAGAAGTGCGCTTGCTGGATGATGATCCGCATCTGCGCGGTGTGGTGACCTCAACCACCGATAACTGCCTGGGCCAGGACTGTCCACGTTTTGACGACTGTTTTGTGGTGCGGGCCCGACGCGCCGCAGCGGCGGCCGATGTGGTGGTGGTAAATCACCATTTGTTGTTCGCCGATTTGATGTTGAGGGAAACCGGCTTTGCGGAACTGCTGCCGAATGCCGACGCCATCATTCTCGATGAGGCGCATAAGGTGCCGGAGATCGCCTCGACGTTTTTCAGTCACAGCTTGTCGGCCCAACAAGTGGTCAGTTTGTGTCGCGATGTGCGGGTCGGCGCCGACGATGAAGCGCCTGATATGCCTGCGCTGAAACTTGCTGTGTCAAACCTTGATGCTGCGCTCGCCACCCTGCGCACCACCCTGGGCGGCGCGGCGCGGCGCAGTGATTGGGCGCAATTGCGTGAGATGCGCGGCATGGCGACCGCAACGAGCGCTTTTGACGAAGCCCTCGCCACCCTTGCCGAGCATCTGGAACTCGCGGCCGTGCGGGGTAACTTGCTCGCCAACTGCAGCGAGCGCATGCAGCAGCTCTACGCCCGGTGGTTGGGTTTCAGCGCGGCGGCCGATGAAGAACGGGTGCGCTGGGTTGATGTGGGCCTGCGCAATTTCACTTTCTACGACACCCCGGTATCCGTGGCGTCGGAATTTGCCGGCCATCTCGAGAGCTCCCAGGCGGCCTGGATCATGACGTCGGCCACGCTGGCAGTGGAAGGCCGCTTTGATCACTTTTTGAACGCGCTGGGGATCCGCGACGCACGTCAGGAGTTGTGGGCAAGTCCTTTTGATTACGCCAATCAGTCGCTGCTTTACATTCCACCGCTGGTGCGCGAGCCGCGCATGAGCGACTTCGAACGTGAGCTGGTCGATGCCGCACTGCCGGTTCTGGCGGCGAGCCGCGGCCGCGCGTTTTTTCTGTTCACCAGTTATCGTTCGCTCGACCTCTGTGCAGCGATGCTGCGCGCCGAGCTGGACTATCCCTTGCTGGTCCAAGGTGAGGCCCCGCGCAGTGAATTGCTGCGTCGATTCCAGACCACGGACAACGCCGTGTTGCTGGGCACTGCGACCTTTTGGGAAGGTGTTGATGTGCGTGGCGAACGTTTGTCGCTGGTGATCATCGACAAACTGCCCTTTGGGGTGCCCGACGATCCAGTCACCCGCGCGCGCAACGCCTCTATCGCCGCGGCCGGCGACAACCCCTTCACCAGTTTGACCCTGCCCGACGCCATCACCACCCTCAAGCAGGGCGCGGGGCGGCTGATCCGCGATGTCGCCGACTATGGGGTGTTGATGATCGGTGACATCCGTCTGCGGCGTAAATCCTATGGCCGTGCGTTTCTCAATTCCTTGCCACCCATGCCCGTCACCGAGCGACTGGCCGACGTTCAGGTTTTTTTCGCGACACGCTGAGAGGCGCTGGCCGCTTGGGCCTCGGGCTATACTCCCGGGTCGCCACAGAACGTCGGGAAAGCCCATGACTGAACGCGAAGCGATGATCGAAAAGACCCGCGTGATGCTGACCATGCAAAACGACATGAACAGCCACGTGGACGCCGATTGGCGCCAGCGCGAGCGCGCGTGGTACCGCGCAATCTGGATCGAATGTGCGGAACTCATGGACCACTATGGCGGCTGGAAGTGGTGGAAACATTCAACACCGGACTTGCCCCAGGTGGTGCTGGAAATTGTCGATATCTGGCACTTTGGCCTGAGCATGTACATCGACGACAGCGCCGACTATCGACACATCGCTACCACCATCATCGACGCATGGCACGATACGCCCACCGCCTTGCCGTTTCTGGAGGAGGTGGAGCGCTTGGCTGTTGCCGCCGTTGCTGAACGGCGGTTTGCGGTAGGCTCGATACGTCATCTGCTGGCCGCTTGCGATCGTAACTTCGACGATCTTTACCGCAGCTACGTGGCCAAAAACGTTCTCAACATGTTCCGCCAGGACCACGGTTACAAACGTGGTGACTACATCAAGACCTGGAAT
>JANOXY010000126.1:0-3047 GCA_031418675.1 Pseudomonadota bacterium | reverse complement strand
CCGGGTTTTGGGTTTTTGTGCTTCTGTTGCCGCCTGTTCGGTGCTTTTTTTTCCGCAATTTGCCCGGCTCTCACACGGGGCCCCGGGGCGTCTTTTGTGCTAATATTTGCCCACCTACAGGATGAGGGAATTATCGATATGAATTACCAGATGTCTCGCTAGCTGACGCGTTGCAGGATCAACACCGAGCAGGCTGCTTCGTCAAAGCCAATGACACCGCCGCCATTTTCTGCCAGCGCCCAGTGCGCACCCTCGACCTGACGCGCGCCGGCTTCGCCGCGCAGTTGTGTGACCAACTCGGCGGTCATGGACAGACCCGTCGCGCCGACCGGATGCCCCTTGGAGACGAGGCCGCCGGAGGTATTCACCGGGATGCGGCCACCGAGTGTGGTTGCGCCGCTTTCCACCAGAGCACCCCCGTCGCCCCGCGCACAGAAGCCCATCATTTCGACCTGATAGATCTCGCAGAACGATGTGGCATCGTGTACTTCCGCCACGTCGATATCGGCCGGCGTGATACCGGCCATGGCATAGGCCCGTTGTGCCGCAAAATGACTGAGCCCCTCTTCGTCCAGCGTGCGATATTTGCCACCGGACAAACCCTGGGCCGCGATGCGGACCGCGCGCTCCCGCACGCTTGGTGGCAGCGTTTTTAACAGGCGTTCGGACACTATGATGGCCGCTGCCGCGCCATCACCTATGGGAGCGCACATTGCACGGGTCAAGGGATAGGTAACGGGGCGATCCGCCAGCACCTCATCGGTGGTCATGGAAAAGCGATACTGCGCTTTGGGATTGAGTGCCCCGTGGTTGTGATTCTTGGCCGCACCGGCCGCGATCTGGCGCTGCGTCAAACCGTACTTCTTCATGTGATAACAGGCCTGCATGGCATAGGTGTCCATGAAGATGGTGCGATCGGGGCCGGGCTCAAATGCCTTGCCGGCCGCATCGCCGGCAGCGCGGTAGTAGTCCTGCCATTCCTGGGGGTCGTATTGATCAATGCCGCCCGCATAGAGCTTGGACACTTTGGCGGGATCCGTTGGATAAAAAGTCTTTTCCACGCCCATCGCCAGCGTGACGTCGGCGTGACCGCAGAGGATGTCCTTCCATGCACCATTCAATGCCAGCGAGGCCGTTGCACAGCCACCCTCGACATTGGTGAGCGGAATGCGCTCGGGTAATCGTCCCTCGCGTGTCATCGGCGTCAGACAAACTTGCCCGCGTATGCTGCCCTGGTTGTCGGTCCACATGCCGCAATTGCCGAAGTACACGCTCTCGATCAAACCACCATCGGCCAGCCCGGCATCGGCCAGTACAGCCAGATAAGCCTCGGTAGTGAGATCTTTGACGCTGTCCTGGGGGCGCCGCCCGAAAGCGGAACTATAGGCGCCGATGATGTAGGCCGATGTCATGCGTTGCTCCGTGTAAACGACGCTTATGGGATCCCAATCGATGGATGGCAGGTGCGTCCTTCATCTGAGTTTGTTGACTCAGATGAAGGGACCGTCCAAGGGTTTTAGTCCGTGATCAAGCGCTGGGCGCCACACGGTACACGCGCGCCGCGGTACCACGGAACATGGCGTCCTTCTCGGCTTCGGTGTAGGGCGCTGCGATCTTCTTGAACGCATTCCACAGCACTTGGTAAGACACGCCACATTTGTCGACGGGGAAGTTGCTCTCGAACATGCAGCGCACCGGACCAAATGTTTGAATTGCATGTTGGTAGTAGCGGTTCTGGCGGGCCACCAGTTCGTCCGAGGTCGGTGGTTTGGCATTGGCTTCGAAACCAAAACCATTCCACGGCATGGCCAGGCCACCAAGCTTGATAGTGACGTTCGGACACGTCGCCAGCTCTGCCAGATCACGCTTCCATTGGTTGAAGATCTCGTCCTCGCGGCCTTTGTATTTGCCCACGCCGAGCGGCGTGCCGAGGTGATCGATAACCATGGTGGTCTGGGGAAAGGCGCGCGCAAACGCGGTAAAACAGGGCGTCTGGTGGTAGTAGTGATAGGCATCAAATACCAGCCCCATGTCCGACAGTATTTTGAAGCCGCGGCGGAAATTCGGATCGTCATACAAGCGCGCATTGGGCACGCCTTCCATAGAGAGCAAATCAGAGCCGCTATCATCAAAAGCGGCAATTTGGCGTATGCCCCGGAATAGTTTGCTGGCGGCAACATGGGCTTGCAGGAATTCGTGGACTTGCGCTTCACTGTTGCGCAGTTCGCCGGTGCCCATCATGGCGCCGATCTGCACGGCCTTGGGATTCTTGCGTGCTTGCGCAGCGATGCCATCAACCCACTCGGTTTCACCCACCGGCTTCATGTGTTCGGGGCCAGTCTCGCGATGACCTTCCCAACATTGCAGATAAACCGTCTGCTCGACATGGTGGGTGCCGGTATCGGCAACCAATTCGTTCAAATCGTAGCGCGGATACGTTTCGCTCTTGGCGAAAAAATGATGGTGCGGATCGATGATGCGACGTGTGGGTTCAATGGTTTCTTCGGTGACTAGCGCGAGCCAGTCTTTGCGTACGACAACGGACATGACGTGGTTCTCCCCGTGTTGTTGGTGACCAAAGCGAGCGGCCGGAATGCCGTGTTTGGCCTTGGGAGCGTAGCACGTCAGGGCTGGGCGGATTCATCCCACAAATGGCGGCGATAGTCGCGCGGTGATTGACCAGTCCAAGTCTTGAAGGCACGAGAAAAGGCACTGGCATCCTCGAAGCCCAAGGTCGTGGCGATGGCACTATTGTCCATGTGACTGCGTGCCATGAGCTCCATCGCGCGCTCGCGGCGTACTTCGGCGAGCAAGGTCGAGAAACTGGTGCCCTCTTCGTCCAGGCGTCGCTGCAGGGTGCGGGTAGTGAGATGCAGTGCTTGCACTACTTCGGGTAGTGAGGCCATGGGTGTGGCGCTGCGTAAGCGACTGCGCACCACATCGGCATAACGCAAGGGTTCGTCCATTACTGCGGACAGGCGGCGGCACTGATTGTCGAAAAAACGATAGGACATTGCATTGGCCTGGGGCGGCGCGCGGTCCCAGGT
>JANOXY010000125.1:0-8273 GCA_031418675.1 Pseudomonadota bacterium | reverse complement strand
GAGTTGCAAACCTGACATCACCCGCTGTCGTTGACGCGATTCGTTCCTTGGCGTCAACGCGAAGGCGTTGCAGATGTGAACGGTGGTCTGAAGATAGGCAACTTCGCTGAGGCGCGCTAAGGACCCAGGCGGAAATAATCTCGTCACCACCGAGGGTGGCGCGGTTGCTTGCCGGGCGCATTTCGCAGGTAGTGGCCCAGCCCTTGCCAAGAAACGCAACGCCGCAGCGGCAGCCGAATGCCGGGATTATTTCCGCATGGGTCCTTATCGCTTGGCGGCGCGCTTAGCGCCACCGTGCGAACGATATGAGTCCACCACGCCAGTGAAATCCTTCTCCAGCCGCTGGCGCAGTGCTCGGGACACCGCGGTGTCGGGATCGTTGCGGGCACTCCATTGCATCATTGCTGCGAGCAGCGGCAGCAGGTCTTCGCCTTTCCTGGTCAATTCATAGGTGTACTGCCGGCCTGGACCACCAACAACGGCGGTTTTGCTAATCAGCTCCTGGCATAGCAGCAGTTCCAGACGCGCAGTCAATGTACTGGGGGCAATGTGTTCGGGAGACGCAGAAATCTCGCTGAAGCTCCTTTTGCCGAGCATACCGATATCGCGGATCACCAACAGCGTCCAGCGATCGCCGACGATGTCGAGGACATGGGCAATGGGACATTTCGAGCGCTCACCTGGCATAACCTTCACCCGCTGTAAGTCAGTGGCTAAACCGCTGCGACGATGTCGGCGGCATTTCTCGGTGAGTTGCAGTCGCAACCCGTCAGGACACCAGCCACGATAATACTTCCAAACCTATAGCCATCTCTATATGCTCGCCTCTGCAGTACTAGCAATATGATAGTTATGCCCAGAACCATGGGATGTATCCCAGTATCTGACCTCGTAGTTTCTTTTAATCGTGGAGCGGCCTAATGAAAAAAACCCGTCTGTGCCGTCGTTGGAATCGGCCCAAAAAACGGCGCGTCGTTTGCGCGAGCGTTCCATGAACCACCTCTGTCGCGTACCTTACTCGCTTAACAGGGTGTCCACCGACGGCGGGCAGGATCAGTGTCGTCAACGCGCTCCGTGCGGAAATGCATCAGGGGCAAAGCGACGTGGCGTATGGCGGACGGCGCGGGCACATAACTGGCTCTGTCAGTGTTCCCGTGACAGAGTTGGTCGATTGGAAAACAGGCATGTTTGCCAGCGCGGACGTGATCAAAGCGCACTTCGACAAGGCTGGTGTACTTGCCGCTGATAGGGTGATCACTTATTGCGGCGGCGGTGGATATGCGACAACCGACGGATTCGCGTTGGCTCTACTAGGCCGAACGAATGTCGCTATGTACGACAATAGCCTGTTGGAGTGGGGGAATGACTCCACCCTCCCGATGACCGACCCTGGCAGCGAAGCATGATATATCCATGGTGTTCATCTGATATTTCGGGTGTTAAGCCGGAAGACTCGGCGCCCGATCCGGCGAGCATCGGCAAATACTGTACAGTGCTTCTGACTACAGCCAAGCGTGCCTCCAAGGTGGCGGCCATCATGCTGCCCAAGGCGCAGGTTGCGGCAACCCCTTGGCCATTGCCGCTCTATTTCCCCGCACCCCGAGGATCATTATGAGAACCAAGCTTGACCACTGCCCCATCCTGTTGCCGCTGCTGCTGGGCCTGTGCGTATCCGCCACCGCCGCGCAGAACGAGCAGACCGGCACCACCCACAAACACTACGACGAATCGCCCGCCGCGCAGAAGCCGGGGCCACAGGGTGAACTGGCGCCGCGCCTGCAGAACTTAGGCGATTACGTTTTCCCGGTCAGCACCCAGAACGCCCAGGCGCAGGCTTTCATCAACCAGGGTCTGAAGCTCTCCTACGCTTTTAATCATGGCGAAGCGCGGCGCGCTTTTCGCGAAGCAGCGCGCCATGATCCCAGCCTGGCGATGGCATACTGGGGCCAAGCCTTGGTGCTGGGCCCGAACATCAATGCTCTGATGGCGCCCAACGAAGAACCTGGCGCGCTCG
The DNA here is from genome assembly GCA_031418675.1 of Pseudomonadota bacterium. Taxonomy (GTDB): domain Bacteria; phylum Pseudomonadota; class Gammaproteobacteria; genus JADJYF01. The sequence continues at coordinate 6,259 of JANOXY010000125.1, read as the reverse complement.
AGCTGGTGCGCAAGGCCGAGTCGCTCGCAGCTGGTGCGAGTCCGCGCGAGCAGGCCCTGATCGGTGCACTCCTGAAGCGCTATTCCGGCGACACCGAGCATCGCAAAAGCAACGATCGGGCCTATGCCGACGCGATGCGCGCGGTCCACGCGCAGTTCCCGCTGGACCAGGACATCGCCGTGCTGTACGTAGAATCAATGATGGATCTGCGACCCTGGGGTTACTGGATGCCCGATGGAGAACCCCACGAAGGCACAGCCTAGATAGTCGCCTTGGTCGAGCAGGTCATGGCGCGCAATCCCAAGCATCCGGGCGCGCTGCATCTGCATATCCACCTGCTCGAACCGACCCCCACACCCGAGCGCGCCGAGCGCTCAGCCGACGCTTTGCTGCGCCTGATGCCGGCAGCCGGTCATCTGGTGCACATGCCTTCGCACATTTACCAGCGGGTGGGGCGCTATGCCGATGCGATGCAGGCCAATCAGCTCGCCGTCGCGGCCGACGAGGACTACCTCACTCAATGTCGTGCGCAGGGCCTTTACCCGATGGCCTACTATCCGCACAACATCCACTTTCTGTGGTTCTCAGCCATGTTCGATGGCCAACTCGCCGCTGCGCGCGAGGCAGGCCGCAAGGTCGCCAGCAAAATCGACGACGCGACGTTGCGCGAGATGCCAATGCTGGCGGGCTTCCGCGTGGTGCCCTATTGGACACTGGTGCGCTTTGGCCAATGGGAGGAGATGCTGAAGGAGCCCGCCCCGCCTGCCGGTAACGCCTACCTGACCGGCGCCTGGCAATACGCGCGCGGCCAGGCATTTGCCGCGACCGGACGTCTCGTTGAAGCCAAAGCCGAGCTGGCAGCGCTCGAGAAGACATTACAGGATCCGGCGCTGGCGCAACCCTTGTTCTCACCCAACACTGCGCGCGCAATCCTGAGCGTCGGCGCGCCGTCCCTGGCGGGCGAGATTGCCGCCGCCGAGCAGCGCTTCGATGAGGCGGTTGCTCATCTCGAACTTGCGGTCCGACTCGAGGAAGCGCTGGTTTATACGGAACCCTCGGAATGGGCCTACCCACCGCGTCATGCGCTCGGCGCGGTGCTGCTCGCAGCCGGCCGCGCCGGCGAGGCCGAAAACGTGTTCTGGCAAGACCTGAGACGTCATCGTGAGAACGGCTGGGCCTTGACCGGACTGGTGCAGGCTCTGCGCGCGCAGGACAAAATCGAACTTGCGGCGGTCGTCGAGAAGCGTCTCAGCGCAGCGTGGGCGCGCGCTGATGTCAAACCTGGTACAGCGCGCATCGGCTACGCCGTTGCCGATACTACACGGCCGTGAGGGCGACAGTTGCAGGTGTCGGTTGCGAGCGCGGCCACCGCGCTCTGATCGGAATGTTTGCGCCGAGAAAGGTCTGATATTGACGTATCACCGGCCGCAGAACAGCGGGGTCAGATGAACGTTTTCCCTGCGTGTTTTTGGTCGCAGGGAGAACGCAAAAAGTTTCATCTGACCCCAAGTGTGTTGCTCGTCTGAGAAATGCGGGCAAGGCTGCCCGCCATGGTCAGTGCCCTGCATCCCGACAGCTGCCATTTCGACTACCCGGCACCGGGTTACTGGGAAGCGTCCGCTGGAGGATAGGAAGCGTAAAAGCTGCTTATTTCGAAATCGAGTTTAAAAATTCGACGTTTCGCGTTGACGCCAAGGAACGAATCGCGTCAACGACAGCGGGTGATGTCGGATTTGCAACGCAATTTCGATAGCCAATGGGGTCAGCGGCGTGGGTCGAGCAGCTCCGACTGCTCGACCATCGCCGTCTTCAGCCCCAGCTGTCCCGCGCGGATCGCCGAGACGTAGCCGCCGGGCCCCGAGCCGATGACGATCAAATCGAACTGTGTTTCGGCCATGCGGCTCCCCCATGAAATGTGCGCCTCCGGTCGCGCAAGCCTTGCCCTCTGTCAACCAACGCTTTGGCAGCAGCATGGGTGACTATTCAAAAGAGTTCTTGCTTCGTTCTTTCGCTTGAGTAAGCTTCGCGCATCACACAGGAGCACCTCACATGATGATCGGCTACGTCACCATCGGCGCACTCGACGACGAAAAATCAGGAAAATTCTACGATGCGGTCTTCGACGCCATGGGCTGCGACCGCAAGTTCAGCGACGGCGGCTGGACCGGCTACGGCGAAAGGGGCCAGGACAATCACGACGTCTATGTCGTCTCCAAAACCGCCAACGGCCAACCTGCGAAAGCCGGCAACGGCATGATGATTTCGTTCAAGGCCAAGACGAAAGGCGAGGTCGAAGCCGCCTACAAAGGGGGCCTAAGCCACGGCGGATCGGATGAAGGCGCCCCGGGCCCGCGCCCCGCAGACTCGAAAACATTCTTCGGCGCGTACTTGCGCGACCCGACGGGCAACAAGATCTGCGTTTACTGCAAGCCGTAAGACTCTATAAATTCATTCGTCATGGCCGGGTCAAGCCCGGCCATGACGGTTTGTTTAGACCAACATTGTCACGGGCCTCGATATACCCCTTAAACGCCTCGAGCCACGTCGCGCCCAGTGCGCCGTCGATCACGCGGTGATCGCACGACATCTGCACGGTCATGACTTTGGCGATGGCGAGCGCACCCTGCTTCACGACCGCGCGCTGCTCGCCCGCGCCGACGGCAAGGATCGCCGCAGGCGGCGGATTGATCACCGCCGTAAAGTCGCGACTGCCGAACATGCCGAGATTTGAGATCGCGAACGTCCCGCTCTCGAACTCGCTCGGTTTCAACTTCTTGGCCTTGGCGCGCGCCGCTAATTTCTTCACCTCGCGCGAGATCGCCGCCAGGCTCTTCGTCTCCGTCTTGAACACGATCGGCGTGATCAACCCGAACTCAAGCGCCACCGCAACACCGACATCGGCCGACTTGTGACGCAGCAGCGCCGTCTCGGTCCAACTCGAATTCACGCCCGGCACGCGGATCAAGGCCAGCGCCACCGCTTTGACGATAAAGTCGTTCACCGACGGCTTGTAAGTCCCCGCGCCCTCGGTCGGCGCCTTCTCGTTCATCTGCTTGCGCAGGTCGAACAACGTATCGATGTTGCAATCGATCGTGAGACAAAAATGCGGGATGTCGCGTTTCGACGTCGTCAGACGCTTGGCGATCGTGCGCCGCATCGAATCGTGCGGCACCTCGTCATAGGCGTCCTTGATAAATGAGGGGGTCAGAGTAAGTGAAATTGCCGGCTAGGCTCTTGGCGGATAGAAGCGAAAATTTCAGTAACGCTGACCCCCTGATTCTCTCAGCGCGGGCGCAGATCGTAGCCCAGCCGCGGGAAGTGCACGACCATCTCGCCGGCCACGGGATCGATGCGCCGGATAGCAATTTCGCGCTCGTCGATGAACACCAGCTCGCCTTCGACGGGATCCTTGCCGTAGTCGTCGGCGCGGAGGCGCACGCGGTCGCCGGGCTTGGGGTCCTCGGGCTGTGGTGTTGACGGGCGTGCGGCTTCAGGCTCGGTGGCGCGCGCCTCGGCGATGGCGTCCTGCGCCGTGATTGGCGTGAGAGTGCCGTGGCCAAAGGCGCGAACCTTGACCATCCAATCCCGGATGCGCCCATAGGGCGCAAGCTCGTGCGCCAGCCGGTCGGTGCGCGCGGTGATGAACCACAGTGCGTGATACACGGCGAGATCGGCCACGGTGGGTGCGGTGGGTGCGTCACCAGCGATCCAGGCGCGACCATCGGCAAGCATCGACTCGACGGCAGCGATCTGCGGCCGCACATGCGTGGCGCTGCGCGTAGCGGCGCGGGCCATCGTCGCCGCATCGGGCTCGGGTAGGCCGCGCATGCGCGCGCGGTCGGCCTGCAGGGTTGGCGGCAGCACGTCCATGTTGTTTCCCGAGACATAGAGCGACATCGGTCGGAACAGGCGGTTCTCGGCCCAGTAGGCAATCGCGTCGGCCAGGGCCTGGAGATGCGGCGGAAACAATGTCGGCTCCGGCACGCGCCGCTCCAGCTCGCGCACGATCAGCGCGGTGTCGCAGTAGATGTCGGCACCGATCTGCAGCACCGGCGTACGGCGATAACCACCGGTCAGCGACGTCAGGTCGGGCTTGGGCGCGACCGACGGGATGATCACCGAGCGCCACGCCAGCCGCTTGAAGCCCAGCGCGAGTCGCGCCTTCTCGGCGTAGTTGGAGAAATCGTAGTGGTGGAGGATCACGCGCTACTCGATTCTGCTGCCGGCCGCCTTGATCAGTGCAAGTTCAGATTCTATGTCGAAGCACAGAAATCGGGGGGTCAGAGTCTGCGAGCACTGTGGTGGCGCGGTCAAGGTCATCGCGAGCATCGAACGGGCAGGGGTGATCAAGACCATCCTCGATCATCTCGCGCGGCGGGCCGAGGTCGCGCAGGCGAATCGAGCGCGTGATTCGCAGCATTGGCAGGGAATGGGGGACTCTCAGAGGCATCGCCAGAGTTCGAACGGAGGGGGGCCGTCTAGTTTCCTGGGCTGCGAATTGCGCCCGTCGTCGACACGGCCCCGTCGGGCGTAACGCGCACCTCACGGGATGCTGACAATGTTGGTATGAAAGTCCTTCAGGTGGACTTGAGCCCATTTGGCAAGATCTAGCACGACCGGTCGCAACGCCGCGCCGCTTTTGGTGAGTTTAAAAGCGTTGTTGCGTGCGCTGGCGTCCGGGTTGGTACGTTCGATGAGCTTCAGGCAAGTGAGCATCTTCAGTCTGGCAGCGAGGATGTTGGTTGAGATCTGTTCGGGTGACGCGAGGAACTCCGAATAGGTGCGCGTGCCGCGGATAAGCAGGTCTCGAATGATCAATATCGTCCACTTGTCGCCGAGCACGTCGAGCGCAGAACTGATAGGGCACGCGGATCGCCAGTCGATCTGTTCGATATCAGTTCCCATTCGTTTGTTTCCCCGCTGTCTGCCTCTAAGCCGAAATCGCCGCAGCCATTTCCTTGAACGATACTTCGATAGGTGTGGCTTTCCAGTCAAGCACCTCGAACGTGGCGCGATTATCGAAGCTTGTGTTTTTTCCGAGCACGGGCAGCATACCCTTCACTTCGCGGTCAAACAGACCGATGATTTTGAGCAAGAAACTCGGCGCCTTGCGCGATGGGACTTTGCCATAGCCCGCCTTCTTGAGGACGCTCGCCACGGCGGCCATCTCGATGGGATCCGCGCCAGCGGCAATGTAGCGTTTGCCAGCCGCCCCTTCGGCGGTCATGGCCTTAACGTGGAGGCGCGCCACGTCGCGAACATCAATCATGCCCAGCGCCAGATCGGGCACCATGGGCATTTTGCCGCCGATCGTATCGGTCATCATCGCCACGCTCTGGCCATCGATCTTGGCGCCGCGAGAAGGTCCGAAAACTGCGCCGGGATTGATGACCGTCAATTCCATCCGGCTGCCTGTTGCAGCCAGCCACGCTGCGCGTTCAGCGAGCGCCCATCAACAGAACACGTTCGTCCATGCCGATTCCTTGGTCTGCGAGTTGGGTTTTAACTTGTGCAATGCAAATCCATGGTGGTGACTTGCAAAATACAATCTAAAGAGATCGGTGGGCTGCTAGAAAGCTCTAGCGGTGAGCTTGGAGAGCGGTCTGTGACGCCATCTATGAAATGCGACGCGAACAGGCGTCCGTCCGGGGGAAACCCGATGTTGTAGATGCCAAGACGCAGTCGCGCTCATACCGCTTTCGAGCGCATAGGAAAATCAATTGTTGATTGGCATCTCCGATTGGTCCGCTTCTGCGATTAAATCGCATCTATGCCTGATGCAGCTGAGGCTCCGCTCTAAGGGCTCGCATCAACACAATACGAACTTCCGACCGGGTTAAAGCGGGGTGCAACCGGGGGGCATTGGTAGATGCAAATCGACACCAGCTCTAATGAGTTGCCATTTCTTATTTGTATCAGAGTTCGCTAGGACGTCGACCCCCTAGCTTGCTGCGTTTTCGTTGGTGATTTCGATGCGCGTGAACTTCGATCGACGCGGCGCATGTCGATGGGAGCGCGCAAACGCTCGTTAAGCCGTACGCTGCGGAAATAGCTCGAAAACGAGGAGATCACGAGACAGGCACACGGAGGAAATCAACGAAGGAGGCGAGAACAGGAGCTGTTCAAGGCTCCGTAAGTTGCCGTGCGGGACAAAAGTCCCGCAAAAAAACACCAAGGTGTAACGGGACGTAACGGGAGTTGCGATACAACTAAATGATTTAGCAGGAAGAATATGGCGCGCCCGGAAGGATTCGAACCT